>JANXAG010000012.1:50314-52907 GCA_025062375.1 Anaerolineae bacterium
TCTGCGTTGGGGAGTTCATGCGGGCTTTATGGGAAGATAGGCCCTGGAAAGCTGGAGCTTGGCTTGCCGGGTTGCTTTTGAAACCGCAAACTCTGGTTTTGATTTTGCCTGCTCTGGTTCTGGCCAGAAAGTTCAGAGTGATTGTAGGATTTGTTCTGACCTTTCTGGCTCTGCTTCTGCTTTCATGGCTCATAAGCGGTCCCGAAGGATTCAAAGGGATGCTCAGCCTCTGGCTTAAAGCTGGAACGTATGGTTTTGAAACAGGGGTGGAGTGCATGATGAACTGGCGTGCGCTTGGTATGTATCTGGACGCTTTGGTTTTTCCCTTGGGACGGGTTGTAGCGGGGTTTGGGATGGCTTTTACAGCGGCTTTAGTCCTTTACCTGTGGGTGGGATTTCGCCCGCGGGATGAAAAAGCCATTTCCATCCCTCTTCTGGGGACCATTGCGGGCACAATGGCTTTTACCTGGCATTCGCACTATCACACAGCCATGCTTCTTCTGCCTCCTTTGATAAGCCTTGCTGGGGTTATGCCTTCGAGGCTTATGAGGGCATGGGTGTTAGCTCCGCCGGTGACCCTGTTTATGGTTTATGTTACTGGTGCTCTTTTTGTTTTAGCTGGTGGAACCTTGCCGGAATCTTTTGGTTGTCCAATTTTTCTGGTCCTTTTTCTTGTCCTTCACCTTTGGTTACTTTTGTGGGCTGTAGAACAAAAAAGAAAGGCGATCGGCTCTTAGGCCAATCGCCCTCCCTTATTTTCGCTGGCTTCAAAGGCTCACCGGGCCTTCGGGATTTCTTTCACTATTACTGCTTTGTTAGCTTCAAGCTCCTCCGGTGCCACGTCTTCGGCCGTCAGGAAAAGCGCTTTGTTCCCGTGACAGCTGTTGCAGGTCTTAGTCTGAGGAGCATTGCGGACGATGTTGTGAGGTGTGGTGTATTTCCAGGTAGGCACAGCGTTGAAGTTCGGTAGGAGATTTTCTCCGTAAGTAGCAAAGGTATCCGGCGTAACAGGCACATGGCGCAGAAGCACATACTTGTAAGGCCGTTCCTCTGTGGGATTGGGGTTGAGGCCTATCTTGAAGGTCATCTTGGATGGAGCACTCCTGAAAGTGGGCATGCCTTCTTTGATTATGACGTGGCAACCGTAGCAGCTCTTATAAGGCCCGGAGACATGGCATACGTAGCAATCCACTTTGCCGTCGTGGATGACGTGATGTTTTATGCCATCTTTACCACCTTTAACATCAGGGTGGCAATCCAGACAAGAAGGCACAGGCTTGCCATCATAGCGGTGAGCATACTGGGTTCCATCACCATGGAAATTGGTGATGCGGTGGCAGTTGAAGCAGTTCATTCCAGCCCTTTCCCAGTGCACGCTCCCGGGGATCCCTTCATTCAAGCCCATGTATTCAGCACCAACGCGGGCGCTGTGGCAGGAAAGGCAGGTATCACGAATGGAGACTATTTTCTTAACCAGGTGGCCTTTGATCAGCCCACCGCCGGCAAAAATGGGGCGGCTTATGTGACAGTGAGAGCAATCGGCGTGGCAGTAAGCGCAATGGTTCTGGTAAGCTTTTTGCATGTTGGGGTTAGTGAAGTCTGCACCACGGGCTTCAAGGACTGTAATGTAACCATGGAGCCCTCTGTGCAGGGAAGTCTCTGCTGTCTTAGCAATCTCCCCGTGGCAATCGGCGCATTTTTCGGTGGGGTTTTTGACTATGCCTTTATGAGCTTCTTTTTTATCCTGAGTGCCAGCCACACCGCCGTGGCAGCCGATGCAATTGTAAGAATTGTGGATATCCTCCAGGAAGCTTTTGTCTACCAATACTTTTTGCCAGACCTCCAACGGAGGCGGAGGGGCAGCTCAGCCTTCCCCCTCGGGTGCAGGCTTTTTGGGTGGTGGTTCGGCCACCGCCTTTAAAGCTTCAGCGTCGGTGTGACACGCAACGCAGTTATCAGCACTGGGAGGGGGTGTTGGAGTTGGAGGAATTGCGGGGGTTGGGGTCGGGGTGGGGGGTAGTGGGGTGAAGGTAGGGGTTGGTGGTGGGGTGGCCACTACGGTGGTTGGTGGGACAGGAGCTATCGGCGTGGGGGTAGGAGCACAGGCTACCACCAGGAAGATAGCCCCAGCAAGTCCTGCTATGGATAAGGCAAAACAAGCTTTTTGGCTCATGAACTCCCCCCGTTATGGGGCCCCCACAGGCCTTTCCAGCCTGCGGGGGCCAGCTTGACCACGCTTACCTGGTCCTGCGACGAAGGATGAACAACCCACCTATCCCTGCGGCCAGAGAGATGCCACCGAAAGCTATCAGGATTGCAGGAACCAGGCTGGAGCCCTCACCTCCGGTAACAGGGAGTGTCGGAGGAGCAACCGTCTCTACCGGGTAATCGGGCTGGGTAGCTGGGTCAAAACGAGGCGCACCAACCACTTCATCTTTCTTAGTCCAGCCCATGATTCCGAACCTGAGGTTGATAGCGTCGTAACCCAGGAGGTTGAGGACAGTGGCGACTATTCCCGCAGTGTGACCGGAGTAGCAATAGGCCACAATCTTTTTGTCCTTGGGCAGCTTGGCCAGGTTCTCAGGCTTCCAGA
>JANXAG010000013.1 GCA_025062375.1 Anaerolineae bacterium
GAACTGCCCGGCACCTGTGATGATGATGACCTTGACCTCGTCATTCTTAAGGACTTCATCAAAGGCCTGAAAGAGCTCGGTAACAGTCTGGGTGTCAAAAGCGTTGGCCGGAGGGTGGTCAATGGTTAGGATAGCAACACGGTCCTCAATTGAGACGTGGATATTCTGGTATTCTCCCATGGTTCCTTCCTCCCAGGTTTTTATGGAAGGGGCGGGGAGCCGGGGCTCAACCCCGGTCCCCCCTTTGTCCATACCCCCTGCACCGGCTAAGCGTACTCCATGAAGCCCTTGCCCACTTTCTTACCCAGATGGCCGGCTTTTACCTTCAGTTTGAGGAGGCGGGCCGGGCGGAAGCGCTCACCATACTTGGCGTGGAATTCCTGAAGCTTTTCCAGAACGTAATCAAGCCCCAGGGTATCGGCCAGCTGGAGGGGTCCCATCCTTTCACCCTTATAGGTCATACCTGTGCCGGCCATCATGGCCAGATCAACGTCGTTGACAGCGGCAATGTTCTCCATGAGACAGAGGGCGGCTTCGTTTATCAGAGGCATTATGAGGCGCTCCCAGGTAAATTCAGTTCCGGTGGGAACTTTCCCTTCCTGCTGGAGCCTCCTTATGGCCTCTTTGACGGGCTCATCGGTCTGGTCCCCATAGCCGTAGAAGCCGGCACCGGTCTTCTCGCCGTATCGGCCCATCTTGTAGATTTCCTCAAAGAGGGGGCAAGGCTGCATCCTGTCGCCGTATTCGCTGTAGAGGTAAGCACCTACATGATAACATACATCAAGGCCGAGCATGTCCATGAGGGTGAAGGGCCCCATTGGCCATCCGAACTCGGTCATGGCCTTGTCTATTTCGGCAGCGGTGGCAGCCCCTTCGGCCAGGACCCAAGTGGCCTCGTTGAGGTAGGGCATAAGAAGCCTGTTGACCAGGAACCCGGGGCATTCCTTAACCACCACGGGGATTTTGCGCAGGGTCTCAGCGAACATCACCACGCTATCAATGGTGTCCTGGTCCGTGTCCAGGCCGGGGATTATCTCCACCAGCTTCATCACGTGGGCAGGGTTGAAGAAGTGCATTCCGATCATTTTGTGAGGTCGCTTCGTGGCTGCCCCCATCTCTGTGATGGAGAGGGCCGAGGTGTTGGAAGCGAAAATGGTGTTGGAAGGGCAAACTTCATCAAGCTCTCTGAAGACTCGCTTTTTGAGTTCGATGTTTTCGGGGATGGCCTCTATCACGATGTCCACATCCTCAAATCCATCGTAAGTGAGGGTTGTAGTGATAAGGGCCATCTTGGACTCCACATCACTTGGGGTCATCCTTCCCTTATCCACCTGGCGTTTGTAAATGGAGCGGATTTTTTCCAGGGCTTTGTCCAGGATTTTCTGGTCAATGTCCTTGACCACCACTGGGAGTCCTGCAAAGGTTATAACCTGGGCTATTTCGGCGCCCATAACTCCGGCGCCAACCACTCCAGCCTTAAAGATATACATGGCTCAGCCTCCTTTCTGGGAATTACCAGACCCTTAAAGCCAAAGCCGCATCCGTTCCGATACGGGCGAAATAAAGCTGCTTGTTCAGGTATTTCTCCCGAGCCTTGTCGTTAACTTCTATGAGGGTCTTGCCGACGAAATATTCGCCCGAGTCCACGTCAATGGCCACGATTTCTCCCTGATGGTTGGCTTCCAGCTGGTCTTTGAGCTTGAGGTAGATTTCCTTGCCTTTGGCCAGAACGCTTTCGTCAACCCACTGGGTTATCATAGCTCACCCCCTCTTATCTTCTCTCCAGGATGAGAGCGCCACCCTGGCCACCACCCACACACATGGTAACCAGGCCAAACTGGGCGTTGCGGCGCTTCATTTCGTGGATTATAGTGACGGTAAGCTTGGCTCCGGTGCACCCCACTGGATGACCCAGAGCGATGGCTCCACCGTTGACGTTGACTTTATCCCAGTCCCAGCCGTATTTCTCCAGTTCCCTTCCCACCGCCAGGACCTGAGCGGCGAAGGCCTCGTTAAGCTCAATAAGGTCAATGTCTTTGAGCTCAAGGCCTGCTTTCTTGAGGGCAATAGGGATTGTCTTAGCCGGCCCAATTCCCATTATCTCCGGTGGGACAGCAGCATAAGCGTAGCTGCGGATATAGGCCATGGGTTCGTAGCCCAGCGCTTTGGCTTTCTCCTCCGTCATGACCAGAAGAGCTGCAGCTCCATCGGAAATGGGGCAGGCGTTAGCAGGGGTGACAGTTCCGCCTTTCATAAAGACCGGAGGATACAGGGCGGCTCTTTCCACAGTGAGGCTGGGGTTAATGGTTTCATCTTCGCTCACGATTTCGGGGGCTACTTCCTGGCCCGCCACCTTCTTGGGGACGGCTACCGGAACTATTTCTTCCTTGAACTTGCCCATCCTGGTAGCCATGAAAGCCTTGCGGTGGCTTTGGACAGCATACTTATCTTGTTCTTCCCTGGTGATACCATACATCATGGCCAGGTTCTCAGCGGTGCGGCCCATTATTTGCCCACAGATGGGATCGGTTAGGCCTTCCCAGAGGGTGTCGATGAATTCAGTGCTCCGGAGCCTGAGGCCCCACCGTGCTCCTCTGACACAGTAAGGGGCAGTGCTCATGCTTTCGGTCCCACCTACGATGAAAATCTCCCCATCTCCAGCCTGAATGGCCTGATAGGCGGAGGTTATAGCCTGGATCCCGGAGGCACAGTTGCGCTGGACGGTGTAAGCGGGAACATGGACAGGGACCCCGGCCATAAGGGCGGCAACTCTGGTAACGTTAGGAGCATCGGAATATTGGCCTATGCATCCGAAGATCACTTCATCGATGAGGTTGGGGTCTATCTGGGTGCGCTTGAGGAGCTCCTCAATAGCCACGGCAGCCAGATACTGGGCGGGGAGGTCTCGGAAAGCACCGCCGTGTTTGCCCACGGGGGTTCTCACCCCGGCCACAATTACAACCTCTTTCTTCATGTCTCCTCCTTTTTATCAGGGTTTTCAAGGCCTTTTAAAAGGAGAGCTAAAGCAGCTTCGGCCATTTTCTCCAGAGAAAAGCCCAAAAGCTCACGCCTGAAGGGTATGGACATGAGGACAATAACTCCGTGGATTGAAGCCCACAGAACTGCGGCAGTGAGCCATGGGTCGCAGGGGCGAAAAAGTTCTCTCTGGATCCCTTCCTTAATGGCTTTTGCCACCCACTGAAGGGCTTCCTGGTTTTTGGTTTTTATTTCCTCGCCGAGCTCCGAAGGTATTTTCTCGTGGAGGCGGCCTCGGTCAAAGGCCACCATGAGGCGGAAATAGAAGGGGTTTTCTTTGAAAAACTGAAGGTAAGCACCTGTTAGACGATAGAGCCTCTCGGTTGGAGAGAGGTTCTGCTGTGGGACGTAAGCTTCAGCGAGCTTTTCTAAAAGGATATCAAACCCTTCCAGGAGAAGATGGGCGAGGATCTCTTCCTTGCTGGAAAAATAAAGGTAAATAGTGCCTTTACTCAATTCAGCGGCGGCTGCTACATCTTCAACGGTAGCCTCACCTATACCCTTGGAGGAAAAAACTTTGCGTGCTGCTTCCAAAATATCCTGTTTTCTTTGCTCTTTTTCCCTTGCCCGCCGCTCGCTTGTGCTCATCCCCTCGCCCCGCCATTGGGAATGACTTATGGTCATTTACTGACCAATAGTCAGTATACCATAAATGCTTATAGCTGTCAAATCACATATCTCAGAGGGTGTACAGGGCCTGGAAAAGAAGTTTCAGTACGGTCAGGGTAGACTGTGCCACCCCTTTGGCACCCGATAGAGTGCGCCCTACTCACTTTTTCAACCGCTAAATGGCTTCCAGAGCGTAGCCCTTCCTCTCCTCTTAAGGCCAACAAAGTCCCTGGTGCAATAAGAGAAGGTCCCGGCAGTCGGAGCTCGGGACTTGGTTTTGACGACAACGGGGGCCGATGCACAGCCCCGAGGCTTTGAAAGAGGAGTTGTGGGGCCAAACGCCGACGTCAAACTCGTTGCTATTTGAGGACCAAATGGAACCCCCATGAGGTTTTTCAACATTCTTTCCCTCGAACTCCAGAAGAGAAAAACCCAAAAAGGCGGTCGAGTGTGATCCAGGTTGTTGGCTTACCATTATACGCCCGGTAGTTTGGGCTGTCCACAAGTGGGCAGTATTAACTGCGAATTCCCGAAAATTCGGTTCGGGGCTTAATCTCGCCGAATAACCTGCGCGCCTTTCTCTGTAACACGCAGGTGGAAGACTCTGGCCCGGAGGCCCGCCCGCTCGAACTCCTGCCGCATCGCTTCTCCGATTTCCGGGATCCATCTGGCAGAGAAAGCGATGAGGCTGGGCCCGGCCCCAGAAAGAGCGACAGCAGCAGCACCGGCTCGCCGGGCAGCTTCCATAGCGGCGAGAGCACCAGGGATGAGAGGAAGCCGATATGGCTGATGAAGTCGGTCGTCCATCGCTTTGCCCAACATCTCCAGGTCCCCCGTCCGCAAAGCCTCTACAACCAGAATAGACCGGCTGATGTTGTATATAGCATCCTGACGGGTTACCGTCCGAGGGAGGATGGAGCGGGCGTATTCAGTCGGGAAATCCAGGTCGGGCAAGACGACAGTGGCCCGGATAGGCGCGCGCTGGGCACGAGCGGGAAGTTTTATAGAGACAACACGCTCGTTGTGCAAAATAGAGACCACCAGCCCGCCCAGCATTGCCGGAGCGACATTGTCGGGATGGCCCTCTGTCTCGATGGCGATTCTCAGAATTTCCTCCCTGGAAAAGGGTTCACCCAGAAGGGCGTTGGCGCCCAGCAAGCCACTCAGCAGGGCAGCTGAACTGGATCCCAGCCCGGAACCCAGGGGAATTCGGTTGATGCAGTGGACTTTGAACCCTCCACATGGCACGCCAGCACGGTCATATAGAGAAAGCGCTGCGGCAACGATGAGATTGGTCGCGTCAGTGGGAAGGGTTTCCTCCCCTTCGCCGCTGATGGTTACATGGATTTGACCATCAGAGGTGGGGGTCCAGATGGTCTCATTCCATAAATCCAGGGCCAGGCCCATGACATCAAAGCCAGGGCCCAGGTTCGCTGTCGTCGCTGGAACACGGACTCGCACTTTCATAGGCCCAGGATTATCTCTTCCAGAGCATCCAGGCGAGGAGGTAGGACAAGGGGTTGAACGACGGATTGGGCTACGATATCGGGGTCTTTCAGGCCGTGACCCGTGCAAACGGCGACGATGCGCTGGCCTTTGGGCCGAAGCCGCCCGGCGGCGATTTCGGCAGCCAGCCCTGCCAATCCGGCTGCAGAGGCTGGTTCCACCCAGATACCTTCCATCTGGGCCAGCAGGCGTTGCATCCGCAGGATTTCCTCATCGGTCACGGCAATGATGCGACCTCCAGATTCCGCTGCGGCCCGTAGGGCTTCCTCTCCTCGGGCTGGACGCCCAATGCGGATAGCCGTCGCCACTGTCTCCGGATGGTCCACCGGGCGGCCCAGGACCAAAGGCGCTGCGCCCGCAGCCTGCACGCCTAATAGGCGAGGCAGGCCTGTCCCCCGGTATTCGTTATACTGCCGGAATCCAGCCCAATAGGCAGTGATGTTCCCCGCATTGCCCACAGGCAGGCAAAGCCAGTCAGGGGCTGAGCCCAGATCGTCGCAGATTTCAAAGGCAGCCGTTTTTTGACCCTCAATACGGTATGGGTTCAGGGAATTCACCAGCGCGATAGGGTGCTTCCGGGTTATTTCCACCACCAAATGCAGGGCATCGTCGAAGGAGCCCTTTATTTGGACAACAGTGGCGCCGTAAGCGATGGCCCCTGCCAGCTTCCCAAGCGCCACCTTTCCCTCCGGAATGAGCACGATGCACTTCATCCCTGCCCGTGCAGCGTAGGCAGCAGCCGAAGCAGCCGTGTTGCCGGTAGAGGCGCAGATAGCAGTTCGGGCCCCCCTCCCCGCTGCTTCGCTAATAGCTGCAGTCATCCCACGATCCTTAAAGGACCCTGTCGGGTTCAGGCCTTCGTATTTGATCCATAGGTCCATCCCCTCGGCCAGTTCCCGGGCCAGCCTCGGCACCGGGATAAGCGGAGTCCCCCCCTCCATGAGCGTCACAGGCCGGGTATGAGGGGGCAAATTGAGGAGATGCCCGTATCGGGAAAGGATTCCACTATGGGCCATCGGGCCTCCACTGTGAGGGATGGTTTATTGTTCTCGGTAAATCCTTACCCGGCGGTAAGGTTCTTTGCCTACGCTGTAAGAGGAGAGGTTAGCTTGCGCCGCCAGGAGGTGTTGCTGGCGGCGAATAGGAGCACTCTGGGGGCTGAGTTCCACCATTGGAACTCCGCTAAGCACTTTTTTTATCGCTTCCTCCGCCTCCCTTATGGCCAAGGCGAGAGGGTCAGAGCCCCCTTGCCCCAGCTCGAAAATATCGGCCAGGCATTCTTCTATCTGAGCTACAGTGTTGGAACGGAGCACGTAAACTGGTATCCCTTTCCTTTCGGCTTCCACTACAGGCTGTGGGCGTTTCCGGTAAAAGCTTTTTAGAGTGAGAAAGACATCACTTTGGTTCAAGTCTTTTACTACAGTGAAAGGAACCTGGAGTTTGCGAGCAGCTTGCCTCACCTTATTTTCCCCTATCCCGTAAAGGTAGCCCTTTATCTGAGGCATTTCCCTGACGGATTGCATCCTGGGCAAGAATGGAGCCCTTTCTATGGGCGGAGGAGGAATGGTAGCCCTCTCCCGGAACACTCTACCATCTTCCGTTCGGTAGCGGATTTCGGCGGGGATAGGGTTACCCCTCAGTATCGCATCTACTGCTGAGGCCACATCGTGGTGGATGGCCAGGCGATTCCAATCCTTTATTTCAATCACCACATCGAAAGTTGGGGGAGCCCTGCGCTCCAGCACCGTTTTCTGAGTGCCCCTCCTCTTGGCTTCCTCATCAGAGAGGGTCACGCTTTCTATACCGCCCACGAGATCAGCCAGAGTTGGGTTCATCATTAGGTTATCCAGGGTCTCACCGTGGGCAGTGGCCACAAGCTGGACCCCTCTTTCGGCTATGGTGCGGGCTGCCTGGGCCTCCAGCTCTCTGCCGATCTCGTCAATAATGATGACTTCCGGCATGTGGTTTTCCACTGCTTCAATCATCACCTCGTGCTGGAGAGAAGGCGTAGGAACCTGCATCCGACGAGCTCTACCAATAGCCGGGTGGGGTATATCTCCATCTCCCCCTATTTCATTGGAAGTATCCACAATGACCACTCTCTTCTTCTCGGCCAGGATGCGGGCCACTTCCCGGAGCATGGTGGTTTTGCCCACCCCGGGCCTCCCCAGAAGAAGTATGCTTTTTCCTGATTCCACAATATCCCGGATGATGTCAACAGTGCCGTAGACAGCCCTTCCCACCCGGCACGTAAGCCCTACAATTCGCCCCTTCCTATTCCTTATGGCCGAGATGCGGTGGAGAGTCCGCTCTATGCCCGCCCTGTTATCCTCGCCAAACTCGCTTATCCTGGAAACCACGTAATCAATATCTTCTTGAGTGATCTCTTTCTCGCTCAGGATAACCTCATCGTTTACGAAGCGGGCCTCCGGGGGCCTTCCCAGGTCCATCACCACTTCCAGAAGCTCATGCCCCCGGTTTATACGCCTCAGGGCTTCTTCAATATGGGGCGGAAGGACTGCTAGTAAAGCGTCCAGGTCGTCCCTTATTTCAATAGGTCTTACTTTGAGTTCGGTAATTTCTTCAGCGCGCTCCATCTTTCTCCATACACCTCCTTTAAGGTACTGCTGGGATTCGTTGCAAAAAGACCTTCCCCATGGCCAGGGTATTCCTGACCATTATGGAAAGGCTTCTTTGAGGGGGCAACTCCCATTCTTCAAGGCCTCTGGCTATTGCCCCTTCATAGCTTCTTACTTTGAAAGTGAAGGGAGGAGGAAAGTTATCCTTCGCCCAGGCCAGGGCCATCCCCACGACCTGGGGGCTTTCAGTTTGATAGTTCGGGTGAAGGAACAGCTTTATCCACTTGCTTCCCTTCTCCTTCCACGTTATCAAAAAGGCCACGGGCTCAGTCTCTCCTTTGAGGATTCTTTCCTTTTGTTCTACCATAAGCTTGTGTAAAAATCCAGGCCTTTTCAGAGTTAATCCCCCTTCCGTTTGCCGGACCGGAGTCGGCGTTATGCTCTGGTAGAATTTCACTATAAAATGACGCTCTTCAGGTTTTACCGGTTGCCAGTTACCTGGCTCCGGCAGGCCTTCTGGCAGAGAATTCACCGCATACAAGAATTCGCGGGCATAGACCGAAAATCCAGCACGCCGGAATATCACTTCTTCTTCCTCGGGGACGTCAACAAATAACTTGTTTACCCCCAGGCCCCCGAGGCGCCAGGAAGCATAGTTTAAGAGCGCTTCCCAGATGGCGGTAGAGAACCCATCGTAATTGGGAGCAGGTGCAATATAAACTACTTCTGCCCCTTCCCGTTTGTAGTCCTTGCGAGTCTGGATGAATCCACTGGCCTTTCCCTGCATTATATATGTGGCAAAATCTCTTTCTGCCAGGGACAAAAAGGCTAAAGAGAGGCACGCTCGTTGCCACGCTCCGGACCTTTCCGGAACAAGGCCAAAACCCTTGCCTTTGCTTTCAAGGCTAAATATCAGCCATAAATCCAGAGGAGAGCTCAAAGGCCTTATCACTTAGTTCTGCGCACCATCTCCAGGAAGTAGCGGTGGAAGCGTGTATCCTCCGTAAGTTCAGGGTGAAAAGCAGTAGCCAGCAAATTGTTCTGCCTTGCCGCCACTATAGAGCCATCATCTAAGGTTGCCAGAACTTCAACCCCTGGTCCGACCGAGTGAATTAGAGGGGCCCGGATAAAAATGGCATGGAAAGGTTTGCCTTTTTCCTTCCTGGAGCTTACCTCATCCAGAGCTGGTATTTCCAGGTCCACCTCAAAGCTATCCTTTTGCCGGCCAAAAGCATTCCTGATCACAGAAATGTCCATAACCCCCAGGGTGGGCTGATCCATACCCACATCCCTGGCCATTAAGATCATCCCTGCACAAGTTCCCCACATAGCTTTACCCTGGAGGGCCCACTCCCTTAAAGGTTCCAGCAGCCCATACCTTTCCCCAATCCTGCCTATAGAAGTGCTCTCTCCGCCCGGGATTATTATGCCATCGAGGCCGTTCAAATGATGGGGGAGGCGAACTTCAACGGTTTCTACCCCCAAAGTTCTGAGCATTTCAATGTGTTCCCGAAAATCTCCTTGCAGAGCAAGAACCCCTATTTTAAACCTGTAGCTTCTTTTTGGCATACTACCACCCCCGCTGGGCCATTCTCTGTTCAGCTGGAATAGCGCTTATGAGAATGCCAGGCATTGGCTCTCCAAGGTTTCTGGAGATTCTGGCCAGAATATCAGGGTCATTGTAGTGGGTAACTGCTTCCACTATAGCTCTTGCCCTTTTGGGCGGATTTTCGGACTTGAAAATCCCGCTTCCTACGAACACCCCGTCGGCTCCAAGCTGCATCATTAAAGCGGCATCGGCTGGGGTGGCTATACCGCCAGCAGCAAAATTAACTACGGGAAGCCGGCCCAAACGAGCCACTTCCTTCACTAGCTCATAAGGGGCTCCCATCTCCTTAGCTGCTGCCATAAGTTCCTCTTCGGGCATGTTCTGGAGGCGGCGGATTTCATCCCAGACGGCTCTCATATGGCGCACTGCTTCTACCACATTTCCGGTTCCGGCTTCCCCTTTAGTTCGGATCATAGCTGCCCCTTCAGCTATGCGGCGCAGCGCTTCGCCCAGGTTCCGGCAACCGCAAACGAAAGGCACCTTGAATTTGCGCTTATCTATGTGATGCTCCTCATCAGCTGGGGTAAGGACTTCGCTTTCGTCTATAAAATCAACCCCCAGCGCTTCCAGAATCTGGGCTTCCACAAAGTGTCCGATCCGGCACTTAGCCATCACGGGTATTGTCACAGCATCCATTATCTTCAAAATATGCTCGGGGTCAGCCATACGGGCCACTCCACCTTGAGCCCGTATATCGGCCGGAACTCTCTCCAGAGCCATCACTGCACAGGCGCCTGCGTCCTCTGCTATCTTCGCCTGCTCAGGAGTTACCACGTCCATTATCACCCCACCTTTGAGCATCTGAGCAAGACCCCTTTTAACTGCGTCAGTTCCTGTAAGCCTCTCCATAGGCACTGCCTCCTTTCCTTATAATCCTGGCCAAGGTCCAGGAGACTACCATTTGTAATGTTCCTTACCTAACATTATACAATCAACCGGGGCTTTGTCAACAAGTGGGGAGGGTGGACTCCCAGAGGGGGTCCAGGGGGCTTTAGCCCCATGGCAGGGGGTCTGGGGGATGTGGTCCCAGAAACCTTAAAAAGGGAGCGATCAGCCAACCCTTGCATCCCGCCCACGAGTGGGACCCAAAACCGTGGCAAACCCTAAGCCCACGAGGGCGGGAAAATCGGGGGTCCAGGGGGCTTGCCCCTTGGCAGGGGGGTCTGGGGGATGTGCCTCCAGAAACCTAAAAAAGGGAGCGATCAACCACCTCCTGCATCCCGCCCACGAGTGGGACCCAAAACCACGGCAAACCCTATGCCCACGAGGGTGGGAAAAAACTCTTGAAATTAATTTATGGCCTCACCCATCGGAAGTATATGAGACTGCCATTGCCGACAAAGCAATCTCCTATTCCATTGCAACTTTGCCCATAGCAGGTCCGGAAACTTTGCCAATTTCCAAAATTTTGGCATTGGGAGGTGACAATGAAATTAACCTGGACCTTAGCCATCTTTATGGGGTTACTGTGCGGGGCTCTCTACCACCTCTATAGAGGAAAAACCTTCCGCGAGCTCTTCACCTACCTCCTGGCAGGAGCCCTGGGTTTTGTGGTCGGCCATACGATGGGTTATCTTTTCCTTCCCTCCTTCCCCATCACCCTCGGCGACCTCCACATCTTAGAAGGCCTACTCCTGAGTTTCGGAACGCTGAGGCTTGCTGAGTGGCTTAAGGTGTGATATGATTATGCAAAAATTCAGCCTGAAAAGGAGAAGTTCATGGTTTTAGCAACCTTGAGGGACATTGCCATTATTGTTCTGGCAGCCGAATCCATTGCCCTGGGCATCTTGCTTTTTATCCTTATCTTTCAAGTTTACCGCTTGATACGCTTTCTGGACCGCGAAATAAGGCCAATTGTGGAATCAGCGAAGAAAACTTCCCAGCTAATGGAAGGAACCGCTTCAATAATAGGGGAAGCCATCGCAAGGCCAGCTATAGAGATGGCCAGTTTTCTGAAAGCGGCAAAGCATATAGTAAAAATCCTTACCGGAAGGAGGAGGCAAAATGTTTAGAAGAACAGGGAATTTCTTCCTTGGATTCTTTCTGGGCCTGGTGACGGGCGCTCTGGTGGCCCTACTCTTCGCCCCCAGAAGAGGTGAGGAAACCAGAGCCCTGCTCCGGGAAAAGGGAATTGAACTCAAGGAGCGAGCCCTGGAGAAAGCTGAAGAACTTCAGGAAAAAGGCAAGAAAATCCTGGAAGAAGGCAAAGAAGTGGCCGCTCAAAGGCGCGAAGAACTCCTGAAGAAGTTAGGGGCTTAAGCTTTGAAACTTCTTACCCGGATAGGGGACAAATTTTCAGGGTTTCTCACCCTCAAACTCCTGGAGAAAATCAGCTCCTTTCACCGCATACAAGCCAGCCCAGGCTTCCGGGAAGCAGCTTATTTTTGTTGGGAAAAGCTAAAAGAAGCTGGAATAGAAGCTAGAATTTTATCCTTCCCGGCCAGAGAAGGAATCTATTTCTGGACTCAACCCTCATTCCAGGAGTGGGCAGTAAAAGAAGCATGGTGCTACCTGGAAGAACCCCCCGAAGAAGCCTGCAAACTTGCCGATTTCGCGGAAAATCCTATATCTCTGATCCAGCGCAGTGCTCCCTTTGATGGAAAAGCAGAGGTAGTCCTTCTGGAAAATTGGGAAAATCCAGAAGATTACCAAGGGCTTGATTTGAAAGATAAAATAGTGCTTACAAGCGGGGAAGTCGGCCGGGTCCGTGAAATGGCTGTGGAAAAATTCGGAGCCATTGGCATCCTCTTTGATGGGATGAGATCCATACCTCCTGTGCGAGAAAGAGTGGATTTGCCTGATGCCAGACAGTATACCTCTTTCTGGTGGGAGTCTGGAGGTAAAAAATGTTTCGGTTTCGTCCTCACCCCACGGCAAGGGGAAAAGCTGAGGAGCCTTTTAAAACAGGGAAAAAAGGTTAAAGTCAGGGCAAAAGTTGAATCAATTTTTTACGATGGCTCCTTTGAAGTAGTGGAAGCTTCCATCCCCGGCCTCACTGATGAATGGGTGCTTGTGGTAGCCCACCTCTGCCACCCTTCACCTTCGGCTAACGATAACGCCTCAGGAGCAGCCGTGGCCCTGGAATCAGCTATGGTCCTTTCCCGGCTTATCCGGGAAGGCTCCCTTCCCACCCCGAAGCGCGGTATCCTCTTCCTCCTGGTCCCTGAAATAACCGGCATATATGCTTACCTTTCATCCCACGAAGATTTAATCCCCAGAGTGGTGGCCGGGCTTAACCTTGACATGGTGGGCCAGAACCAGGAACTTTGCAGAAGCAATCTCCTTATAGAATATCCACCTGCTTCTTCCCCAACCCTCGTTCCCTATGTCCTGGCCTGGCTTATGGAAGAATTTGGCCCTGAAGCCCGCGCTTTTTCTGATATCGGCAAGTTTTTCCTCTTCCGCTGGAGCACTTCCCCCTTCTCCGGAGGAAGTGATCATTACGTCCTTTCCGACCCCACCGTTGGCATCCCCACCCCTATGATAATCCAGTGGCCTGACCGCTTTTACCACACCGATTACGATACGCCCGATAAGGCCGACCCCAAAATGCTATGGAGGATCGGGACTCTCGTCTCCACCTGCGTTTACCTGCTGGTAGGCGCTTCCGAGAAGGAAATCCTTTCCATAGGCTATAAAACTCTGGCCCGATTGGAAAGAGAGCTCTCGGATTACGCAACTGAAGACGCTGTCAAAATGGCGAGAGCTGAAAACCCTCACGATCTCGCTATAACTTTTGCAAAAGCTCTGGAGCGGCTTGATTTCCGGAAAGAGGTAGGACAGAAGACCCTCGCCCACATGGTTCGCTTCTGGCCTGAAGAGGAAAATTTCGTGAGAAAACTTCAGGAAAAGCTGGACCTTTACTCTCAGTCGGTAAAGAGCGCCCTTGAAGAATTAGCTTTGGACAAAGCCAGGCGCCTTGGGCTAAAGGCAATCCCTGAAGCCCCTGCTTCGGAACCAGACGAAGCCCTTCTCTTTGTTCCGGTTCGCCTCCACAAAGGTCCCCCAGCGGACGGGGAAATAAAAAGGCGCATTAAAAATCTAACCGAAGAGGAAGCAGAGCGGTGGTATAAACTCAACAAAGACCTGGGTAACAAACAGCACCTCCTGCCCGTTTTAGCCCTCTATTGGGCCGATGGCCGCCGCTCAGTGAGGGAGATCGCAAAGCTCATAGAGCTGGAGACAGGCATATCGGTCCGGGAATTCCTGATGGAATTTTTCCGTTTCCTGGAAAAAACAGGGTTTGTGGAGCTCAGGCGATGTACATCCGGCCTTACAGGAAGCGTCGTTCCTCAAAGTGGCCCATATTTATCCTGATTCTGTCGGTTGTCGCTATCCTGTATTTTCTGAACAAAAAGCCAGCCATTTCCCTCATCCCGGTATTCGGCCCTACTCCGACCCCCACTCCGTCAGCCCAGCAATTCCTGCAGGAAGGGGAAAGGGCTCTGGGAGAAGGACGCCTCAAAGATGCGTTATCTTCCTACTCAAAGGCTTTGAGCCTGGAGCCTGACAATTTCCAGGCCCTTCTGCGACGTTCTCGCCTCCTCATCTTCCTGGGCCGCCCCGGAGAAGCTCTGGAAGATGCTCAGAAAGCCGTTGCCCTCAAGCCCAATTCCCCCGAAGCTCTGGCAAATCTGTGCCTGGCTTTGAATTGGGCCGGGGAATACGATGAGGCCTTTGAAGCGTGTATTAAAGGCTTAAGCCTCGCTCCCGAAGACCCAATCTTGAGGGCTTACCTGGCGGAAACCTACATAGATAAATCCAACTGGGATAAGGCCAATGAGGAAATAAAAGAAGCTCTCGCCCTTGCCCCGAAGGATCCCGAGGTTTTAAGGGTTTACGGATACATCCTGGAAAAGCAGGGTAAATATCGCCAGGCCCTTGAAGCTTACCTTAAAGCTCAGGAATTTAACCCCCGTCTTTATTTTCTCTACATCCGGGCAGGCAATCTTTACATACTCCTGAAAAACGACAAGGAAGCCCTGGCCCAATTCAATAAAGCCGTAGAAGTGGCTCCCGACCTCCCAATGCCCTATGACGCTCTGGGGTGGGGGTATTACCAGCTGGGAGATCTGGACAGAGCTGAAGTGGAGCTTAAGAAGGCCATAGAAATAGACCCGAACTATGGGCCAGCTTATGGCCATTTGGGAGTTGTCTACTACGTTCGGCGCAAGTATGAGGATGCAATCCCTAACTTTGAAAAGGCTATAGAGCTGGGGGTTAAATCCCTGGAGTATTATTATGAACTGGGCCTTTCTTACGTTTTCCTCGGCCTGTGCGATAAGGCAATCCCCTGGCTGGAAAAAGCTCTGGAAATAGATCCGTATTCGGAACCAGCCCTCTGGGGGCTATCTAAGTGCCAGGCTTCAGGGAAAAAATGAAGCTTTTCTTTACCGACAGGCCCGTTCCTCCCGATTCCCCCGCTTACGTGGAGCGCTCCGCTGACATTAAAATCCGTCACCTTATCCTTCAAAACACGCCCGTTTATCTATCCGCTCCTCCCCTTACGGGGAAGACTTCCCTTCTCTTTCGCCTTGGGTTTTTCCTCCTCCCTATGGGCTTTTCCTTCTTCTATCTGAGGTTAAGTCAGGAGACCTCTCCAGAAGAACTGGATTCTTTCCTCAGGGACTGTTCCACGGTCAGCGCAAGATGCGTTTTAATAGTGGATAATGTGGAGAAAAGGGAAGGGCTCCTTTTGGTTCTGCGGCGCTGGCTTTACCAGCATCCTGACACACCCTTAGTAGCGGCTGGAACCTTCCTTCCATACCCGGGGGAGATTTCACCTCTGGTGGAGATAGCTCTGGGGTTCTTTTACAGACCCCACGTTTTACAGCTGGTAAACCTCCTGGGTTTAAAGGGAGAAGAGGCCAGGAGAACCTTGGAAGCCATTTACTACTGGAGTGGCGGATACCCTTACATCGTCCAGAGCCTGTGCGCAGCCCTGGCCGAAGGCCAGAGCCTGGAGGAAGCCGTGGAAGGCTTCACCCGGCACGATAGAAACCTTTTACCCACCCTGCGAGAAGCCCTGCTGGGGACACCGGAAGCTCTTGATTTATACAAACGCATCCTCAAGGGCGAACGGATAAGCTACCGGCAAACTGTGCCCCTTGTGAGAAGAGTTCCTGCTCTGGGGGCCCTTTTCAGAAGCGACGAGAAAGGATTTACGCGCCTTTCTTCTCCTCTTCTAAGCTGCCTCTAATCCCCTTCGGAGAAATCCGCAATGGAGACGAAGAAGCGAGGAATCACCTCCGGCACAAGGTCCTGGATTCTGGCTGCCAGCGCTTCAAACTCATCCAGATGGTATTCTTCCAATCTCCCTTCATCGCAAAGCCTGGCTATTTGGGGGTCAATGGGGATTTTAGCCAGGAGAGGAACTTTGAGTTCCCGGGCTATCTCTTCTCCTTTGCTCGGGCCAAAAATTTCCCACCGGGTTCCGGTATCAGGACATATTGCGTAGCTCATGTTTTCCACAACCCCAATTATGGGGATGTGGAGGTGCCTGGCCATTTGCGTGGCTTTCTTCACGATGATCCGGACCAGCTCCTGGGGAGAAGTTACCAAGATAATGCCATTGAGGGGTAAAGATTGCATAACAGTTAGGGAAGCGTCAGCAGTGCCGGGCGGCAGGTCCACGATCATGTAATCTAGTTCTCCCCAGAAGACATCGCCCCAGAATTGCTGGATAGCTTTGGCGATAAGAGGGCCGCGCCAGATCACGGCGTCTTCCTCTTTTAGGAGGAACAGGTCTATGGACATGACCTTTATTCCCGTGGAGCTGGCCGGTGGAATTATTCCTTTGGGGGCAGGGATGGGTTTTTCCTTCACTCCCAGGATCTTAGGGATGCTGGGGCCGGTAATATCGGCATCCATTATGCCCACGCGGTAATTGCTACGGCGCAGGTGAATAGCCAGGAGGGCAGCCACTAAAGATTTCCCAACCCCTCCCTTTCCACTCATCACCGCTATCACTTTCCCAATGTTATTGAATCGCCTGGCTATTCCTTCCTCTGGCACTACTGAGCCCACAAGGGCTTCTCTTTCCTCCGGGCTCATTTGGGTTAGAGTTACTTCTACCTCCCTTACCCCTTCCACCTGGCTCAAAGCTTTTTTCACTTCCTCCACCAGTATCTCCCGCAGGGGGCAAGCGAGGGTTGTGAGGGCGAGGGTGATTTTCACCTTTCCTTCCCTTTCCTCAAGCCCCTTCACCATCTTTAAATCCACGATGCTTCGGCCCAGTTCAGGATCATGGACTTTCTCCAGAGCTTCCCAGAGCAACTTTTTTTCCACCACCCCTCCTTAAACCTTTGGAGCTATGTATCCCAGGCGCCGGAGCTCTTCCTCGTCCTTACGCCAGCGCTTTTTGACTTTCACCCACAGTTCAAGATAAATCTTTCGCCCGAGGACCAGTTCCAGCTCCTTGCGAGCAGCCTGCCCTATCTTTTTGAGCATAGCCCCATCTTTACCTATAACTATGGCTTTCTGGGATTCCTTTTCCACAAAGATGGTGGCACTTATGTAGGAAAGATCCTCAGAGCGGTCCTTGAACTCGTCTATAACCACAGCCACGGAGTGAGGCACCTCCTGATGCAGGAAGTGAAGGGCTTTTTCCCGGATGAGCTCGGCGGCGATGAAGCGCTCGTCCACATCGGCTATCTGGTCTTCAGGGTAATAGCGGGGCCCGGGTGGGAGGTATGAAATTATCATCTCCTGAAGTTTGTCAAGGTTATCCCCCGTGGCAGCAGAAATTAAAATCCAGTCATTATACTCCCCCAAGGCAAGGTAGGCTTCAGTATGGGGCTTGACTTTATCGGGGGTCAGGAGGTCCATTTTGTTCATGGCCAGGATTATGGGGCCTCTGTAGCGCTCTTTCAGGGTCCGGGCTATGAGGTGGTCTTCGTCATCGGGTGGTTGGGAAACGTCCACCAGGAAAACCACCACATCGGCATCCAGTATTGCGGAAATAGCGGTTTTGACCATGTATTCGCCCAGTTTGTGGAGGGGATTGTGGATCCCAGGTGTATCCACGAAGATGATCTGGGCATTAGGTAAGGTGAGGATGCCCCGAATTTTGTGGCGGGTGGTCTGGGGTTTCGGGGAGACTATGGCTATTTTTTGCCCCAGATAGGCGTTCATCAGGGTTGATTTGCCGACGTTGGGTTTGCCAATTATGGAAACGAAGCCCGAACGGTGTTCCTGTTCCATTTTATGCCTCTAACTTGAAAGGGTTAAAGTCGGTGTCGTAATCGTAGTAATCCTCATTCTCAGCCTTCTTGAGGAAATTCACGACCTTGTAGGTTACGGGGGTCATGAAGGCCTCAACGCCGCATTTGAACACATAGTTTGAGAGAATCACGCTCCCCAGAAGACCCCAGGGGAGTGCTCCGGCGAAGGCGATAAGGCAGAAGAGGATGGTATCAACTCCCTGACCCACCAGAGTGGAGCTTATGGTTCTGGTCCAGAGCCATCGGCCCCGGGTCAGTATTTTCAATTTGGCTAGGGTGTAGGAGTTGGAGAATTCCCCGGCCCAGTAAGCGATGAGGCTTCCCAGGACAATACGGGGGGTCATCCCTAAGATTTTTTCGTAAGCTTCCTGGTTTTCCCAGCCTGGTGCCGGTGGCAGCGCCCCTACTATGCTGAGGGTCAAGGCCATAAGGGCCGTGCAGAAAAAGCCCGTCCATATGACCCGCCGGGAACGTCGGTAGCCGTAAACTTCGGTCAGTATATCCCCGAAGATGTAGGAGATGGGGAAAAGTATTGTGCCTCCATCAAAGGTAAAGGGCCCCAGGATCAGAATCTTGCTGGAAGCTATGTTGCTTATGATGAGGACGGCCACAAAGAGAGCCATTATAAAGTCAAAAAAACGGTAGCTTCTTTCCATAACTTTACCCTACACCACCGCCGTTCCTGTAGGCGAAAGCCTTCAAACCCCACCACCAGTCCGATTTCCCCAGGGATTTTTCTGTCGGAATGTGCACCCCGTGGGGAGCTGAGGCACCCAACACAGGCGCAAATTCACCACTTTCTTAGGCAACCACCACGGTCGCACCGCTTCCCGGGCCAAAGATTCTTTATGTGAGCAATTTCATAAGTCTGTAAACTTTTTCCTCAGTAGCCGGAAGTTCGTTAACCCATATGCCGACAGCGTCGTGGATGGCATTAATTATGGCAGGAGCAGTGGGCAAGGTAGTCATTTCCCCAACCCCCTTGGCACCGTAAGGCCCCGCCGGGTCAGGCACCTCTACTATAATGGGGACAATTTCCGGAGGCATGTCCATGACGGTAGGGATTGGATATTCGCTGAGCCATCGGGTGCGGGGGTAACCGTTTTCGTGAATGAATTGTTCCATAAGGGCATAGCCCAGGCCCATCTGGACTCCGCCTCCGATCTGGCCGATTATCATTTCGGGATTGACGGCCTTCCCTACGTCGTGAGCAGCCCAAATTTTGAGGACATTTACCTGCCCCGTTTCTGTGTCCACTTCCACCAGAGCTATCTGAGTGCCCCATCCGTAACTTATGTGGGGGAAACATTCTCCCGTTTCCGGATGATAGGGAGTGGTAGGGCGCTCGATCCTGCCACGGTAGGTGTATTCTACCTCTATAGAGGTTTCGCCGCTTTCTGTTCTTAGGATTTCTTCTCGCTTACGCAGAGCCAGCTCACAGGCGGCCTTTACAGCATTTCCAGAAATGTAGACATGGCGGGAGGCAGATGAGCTTCCGGCGTTGGGAACTTCGGCTGTATCCACGAGGGCTATCCTTACCTTTTGAATGGGGATGCCCAGGGTGTGGGCGGCGATCTGGGCTAAGGCGGTGTGCACTCCTTCTCCCACTTCTGAAGCTCCAACTTTTATAAGAGCCCTCGCTATTTCCCCCGATTCATCCAGAGAAAGGTTCACCCAGGCGGTGCATTTATCGTCAAAGCCAAAACTGTAGCCCACGTTTTTGAAAGCACAGGCCACCCCTATGCCCCGCCGTTTGTAGGGCTCCCTGGGCTGTTGAATTTTGGGCTTTATCCAGCGCCCGTTTTCCTCCCGCCACCCGGCGGCTAAGGCAGCCTGACGCAGGGTTTCTTTGATGCCCACACCGGGCGGGTATCTGGCTCCGGTGATGGTTGGAGAGCCATCCTCCACCAGGTTTTTCATCCTGAGTTCTACAGGGTCCATGCCCAGAGCTTCTGCCAGTTTATCCATATGGAGTTCATACGCAAATGCTGCCTGGTCTGAGCCAAAGCCCCGCATGGCCATGGTCACGCTGTTGTTCGTGTAAACGGTGTAGGCGTCCACTTTAACGTTGGGCCACACATAGGGACCAAGGGCGAAGCTGGCTGCGTTATTGAGGACGGGAATACTGGTAGAGGCATAGGCTCCGGCATCAGAGATCACTTCCGCTTCGCCGGCCAGAAGTTTACCGTCTTTTCGGGCTCCCCACCTGTGGCGGATGTAGAAGGGATGGCGTTTGCCGGTGCGCAGCATAGTTTCTTCGCGGGTAAAGACCATTTTTACAGGTCGGCGCACCACGTAAGCGCAGAGGGCCAGGAGGTGCTGAATATACATATCCTCTCTTCCCCCAAAAGACCCGCCTATGGCCGGCACTATTTCCCTGAGCCTATCTTCTGGTATTTGCAAAAAGTGGGAAATCTGATGGAGGTCATCGTGGGGCCATTGGGCTGCGGCAATCACTGTTATGCGTCCTTCCTCATCAATGTAACCGATGCCCGCTTCGGGCTGAAGGTAGAGATGTTCCGCATGAGGAATTATGTAGTAGCCTTCCACAATGACATCTGCTTCCTCAAAGGCTTTTTTCACGTCTCCTTGCCGAATTTTTATGTGGTAGAGGATGTTGGTGCCTCTTTCCTCGTGCACCAGGGGTGAGTCAGGCTTCATGGCTTCGCGAGGATCCGTCACGATCGGGAGCGGTTCGTATTCAACCTTGACTTTCCGGCAGGCTTCCTCGGCAATGGCTTCCGTCTCAGCCACTACAATAGCTATACGGTCGCCAAGCCACCGGACTTTACCCCCTTCCGGAACGAGGACTGTCTGGTCGCGGGTGTGAATGCCGTATTCGTTAAGGGGCACATCTTTATAGGTTATGACTCTGACCACGCCCGGGGTGGCTTCGGCGGCCGAGGTGTCAATCTTTCTAACCCTGGCATGGGGATGCTGGCTCCATACCACTTTTGCGTAGAGCTGGCCCGGCATGTTGAAGTCCTGGGGGTAGCGCCTCGAGCCCATGACTTTGCTCTTTATATCAAGCCTCGGAACACTCTGGCCCAGAACGCCTTTGTCCATCTTTTCCTCCCTTCGCTTTATACCAGCCAGGCTCCGAGGGCCCTCTCTTCCGGAGCCATGATCTGGTCATCGGTGTAATGCATGAGCTGGATGGCCTTGGCCGGACATTCAGCCGTGCAGGTTCCACACCCCTGACATTTAACGGGGTCTATGAAGGCCGCCCCCTTTATACCACCATTCCCTATGGCTTGCGGGTCTACAACCGGGACCTGGAAGGGGCAGATGCGGACGCAGGTCAGGCAACCTACGCACTTGGGCTGTTCCACCACAGCAATGACCCCGCCTATTTTGATTTCACTTTTGGTGAGGTAGGTTAAAGCTCTGGCCGCTGCCGCTTTAGCCTGGGCTATGGATTCTTCTATGAATTTGGGGTAGTGGGCCATCCCTGCCAGGAAGATTCCTTCGTGGATAAAATCCACCGGCCTCATCTTGAGGTGGGCTTCCAGGAAAAAGCCTTCGGGCGAGAGGGGAACTCCCAGGATGCGGGCCAGTTTTTCGTTATCCTCTGAGGGGAGGATTCCCAAGGTTAGTGATATGAGGTTGGGGTTCAGAAGCAGCAGTTCACCGGTGCTCTGGTCTTTCACTTCTACCCTCAGTTCGCCGTGGAGAACTTTAACCGTGGGAGTTTCTTCGTCGGTATAGCGGATGAACACGGTGCCCAGTTCCCGGGCCCTGGTGTAGTATTCCTCCCGGAAGCCGTAGGTTATTATGTCTTTGTAAAGGACGTAAACGTCACAGAGGGGGTTAAGCTCTTTGAGGCGGATGGCATTAGCCATCGTGTTGGTGCAGCAGATGCGGCTGCAGTAGTCATACTTGCGACCCATAGGTCGCACGCACTGGATTATCACCACCGAGCGGAGGTTTCGGACCCTTTCGGGATGGTTTATTATGAGTTCTTCAAGTTCCAGCTGGTCCAGGATTCTGGGGTCTTCCCCTTTAAGGTATTCTCGGCCTGAATATATCCTGGCCCCTGTGGCTACTATGGTAGCCCCGTGTTCCAGTTCTATATCCCTGTATTTTGTGCGGATGAGGGAGCGGAAATTGCCCACGTGGCCATGGTGGCGCAGCAGTTCTGCTTCTTTGAAGATTGTTATAAGGGGATGGTGCTCAACACGATTGGTCAATTCCCAGAGGAGCCTGCGCAGGTCTTTCCCTTCCGCGGTGAAGTGTATTTTGTGGAGGTAACCGCCAAGGCGGTCGCTTTTTTCCACCAAGTAAACGGGGAAGCCGGCATCGGCTATGGTCAAGGCCGCCACCATGCCGGACAGCCCTCCGCCGAGGACCAGCGCTTTCTTTACAGGTTTCACCAGATGTTTCTGGATAGCCTGCAGCCGGGCTGCTCTGGCAACTCCAACCCTCAGGGCTTCTGCTGCTTTACGGGTTGCTCCGTTTCCGCTGTAAAGGTGGGGCCATGCGCTGTGCTCTCTTATGTTTACCAGCTCCAGGTAATAAGGGTTAAGGCCAGCACGCTTCAGGACTTTCTGAAAGAGGGGTTCATGGGTGCGCTGGCTGCAGGCCGCTACCACTACCCGGTTCAGGCCCTGCTCCAGGATTGTCCTGCGAATCTGCTCTTGGCCCTCGGGGAAGCAGGCGAGGTTTACCTGCTGAACGTAAGCAACCCTGGGCCAGCTGCGGGCTTTCTGGGCAATGGTCTCCAGATCAATGGCCTGGGTTATTTCTCCACCGCAGCGGCAAAGGAACAACCCGACCTTCGGCTCCTCCCCGGAGACATCCCTTTCGGGAGGAAATTCTTCTTCAAGGTTGACGGAGCCGATGTTTTCTTTAAGGAGGAGAAGGGCTTCGGCGGCTGCTCCGCTGGCCTCATAGAGGGTTTCGGCTATCTCCTTAGGAGAAGCGAAGGAGCCACAGACGTAAACACCAGGGCGAGATGTCTGAAGAGGGCCGAATTTATCGGTCCAGCAAAAGCCATACTGGTTGAGGTCAATGCCCAGGATTCTGGCGACCTGCTGGGTGCCCAGGGGAGGCTCCACTCCCACCGAAAGCACTACCATGTCAAATTCTTCTTCGGTTATTTTGCCATCGTCCGTTGCGTAACGTAAGATCAGGTTACGGGTTGTAGGGTCCTCTACTATGGATGAAACCCTGGAGCGGATGTAGTCAACTTTGTAAAGTTCTCTTGAGCGGAGGTAGTAGGCGTTGTATTCTTTGTTGAAGGCTCTTTCGTCCATTATGAAGATTTTAGCTTCAACGCCCGGGATGCGTTGTTTGGCCAGCACTGCTTCTTTGGTGGAATACATGCAGCAGATGGAAGAACAGTAAGGGTGTTCCTGATCCCTTGAACCAATGCACTGAAGCCAGGCAATTTTGCGAGGGGTGGTGCCATCGGACGGACGCACTACTATCCCTTCAGTGGGGCCGGAACGGCTGGCAAGCCTTTCGTATTCCATGCTGGTTATAACGTTGGGATAACGGCCGTATCCATACTCCTCATAGCGCCGGGGGTTGAAGAGGCGATAGCCCATGGCCAGGATTATGGCCCCGACCTTTATCTTTTCCTCACAAGGTTTTTCGTCCAGGTTTATGGCCCCGGTGGGGCAAACTTTCTCGCAACGGCGGCAAGTTTCGCAGAACTCCGTTTTCTCAATCATGTAAGCATCGGGAATGGCCCTGGGAGAGCTTTTGTAGGCGAGTTTTCGCATGGCCAACCCCATCTGGAAGCGGCTCGGCTTCTCCACGGGACAGACTTGAGCACACCGGTCGCAATTTATGCATAAGTCCGAGTTTACGTGCCGGGGGTTAATTTTCAGACTTACGGTGAAATTCCCGGCCTCGCCTTCAAGGGCCGTTATTTCGGTGTTGACAAAGATATGGATATTGGGATGACGGCTGTAATCCATAAGGGCTGGGGAGATGGTAGGACGAGTGCACCCAGGGCCATGCTCAGCTGTGCCGCGACAGAGGACGCAATCGTGAGTCGGGAACATGAATCCCAGCTGAGCCACTATTCCGCCCAGCCAGGGAGTGGATTCCACCAGGAAAACCTCCAGGCCTGCTTCAGCCACATCAAGGGCTGCCCTCATCCCACCTACTCCGCCCCCTACTATCAGAACGGAACCCTTCTTCGTGGCGCTCATGTTCCTACTCCTCAAGAGCTTTTTCCCCATAAATTCCGGGGGAATTATATACCAAAACAGCGAAAAATCAAGGGCTCACGGACTTATAGCTATCGGGCCAGTGAGCGAAAGCTGGCAAATTTTAAGCTTTCTGTGGGGAATGCAATCGGGACGCTTCGGCTCCTGTGCGGAGAAAAGGGCTTTATGCAGACCTGTCGGACGGTAAAGCTATGGAAATTTGCCCCGGGGCTATGTATATAAGGCAAGCTGGCCTGAGGCCCTCGCCCCAGTGGACAACTGCATCAGTTCGCCGCAGGGGAGGGGTGAAAGCACCTTCCATAGACCACGTGAAGAATATTTCGCTGCCCTTTCTGCTAAGGGAGAACCGATGCAGCAGATATTCTCCCCGTTGATAGGCCAGGGTTTCTCCGTCGTCTTCGTAGAGGAAACTGGTCATTTCCTGTTCTCCTGCTGGGGGATAAAGGTGCAAAACCAGGGGGTTAGTAGGGCGATGGCCCACGTAATCCATCTCCGGCCCCTGGGGAATTACCGCCCCAGCCCGCACGAAGACCGGAATCCGCTCCAGAGGCGCATCCATTTCTATCCACGCTGGTCCTTCAAAAATGGCGTCTATCCAGAAGTCATACCAGTGCCCGGCCGGAAGATAGACCCGCCGCTTCGTTGCTCCTTCTTCCAGCACCGGTGCGACCAGCAAGGCATCCCCGCAGAGGAACTCATCGTCCAGCGTTTGGGCTACGGGGTCTTTCTGAAAGTCCAGCAAAAGGGGACGAACGATGGGGATTCCCGTTTGAGTGCACTGCCAGAGGGCGGTGTAAAGGTATGGAAGCAAACGATAGCGCAACCGGATAAACTCCCGGTTAATGCTCAGGTATGGCTCCCCCCAGGACCAGGGTTCCTGATCAGGGCTGGTGATGGAAGTATGGGCCCGGCAGAAGGGGAAAAAGACGCTCATCTGAAGCCAGCGGGTGAAGAGCTCTCCTGTAGGCCACCCTTCAAAACCCCCGATGTCGGACCCGGTGAAGGCAATCCCTGAAAGCCCCAGGTTGAGCACCATCGGTAACGTCTGCCGGAGCGATGCCCAGTCCGAACGGTTGTCAGCGGTCCAGTGGGCAGCGTAGCGCTGGACCCCAGTCCAGCCAGAGCGGGTTATCACGAAGGGGCGGCGGTCGGGGCGCAATCGGGCCAAGCCTTCTGCAGTGGCGCGCGCCATATTTAACCCGTAGAGGTTGTGGGCCTGACGGTGGTTCCCCCCTTTGCCCTCCATGCTGTGGCAGACCGGCTCCGGAATCGTGGCTCCCTCTTCTCCGAAGAGAGCTGGTTCATTCATATCGTCCCAGATGCCATCCACGCCAATTGCCACAAGCTCCCGGTGCAGATCCCCCCACCATTCCCGGACGCGCGGATCGGTAAAGTCGGGGAAAGCGCAGTTTCCAGGCCACACCGGACCGATGAACAGGCGGCCATTGGGGTAGCGGCAGAACATATTTTGCTTGAGGCCTTCCCGGAAAACCCGGTACTTGCGGTCAATTTTGACCCCGGGGTCTACAATGGTGACCACTTTAAATCCCTGCCCATGGAGATCAGCTATCAGACCCGCCGGATCAGGGAAGCGGCGCCTGTTCCAGGTGAAGACCCGGTAGCCGTCCATGTAGTGGATATCAAAATAAATGGCATCGCATGGAACTTTATAGGTTTCACGGAAGTCGCGAGCCAGGCGACGGACACGCTCTTCAGGGTAGTAGGACCAGCGGCTCTGGTGGTAGCCCAGAGCCCAGCGGGGGAAAAGGGGGTGACGGCCTGTTTCCCCAGTAAACCGCTCTACAAGCCTGGAAACAGTGGGCGCATGGAAGAAAAGCCAATCCGCCCCTGATTCGTCCAGCTCTATTGTTATGGTGCCCGGGTCGGTTCGCCCCAGGTCAAACCGGCTGCGGGTTGAGTTTTCCAGAAGAAGGCCGAAAGCTTGCTCTCCTCCGGAATGAAGCACCAGCAGAAAAGGGACGCAGAGATATAGGGGGTCATCGCCGGGACCGTATGTGCGGGGGTCTGTATTCCAGTTGATGTAAACTCCACCCCGCAGGTCCAGTGGAGCGGCTCGCTCACCCAGGCCATAAAAGTGGGCATCGGGAGGCATTTTCCACCGCAGGAGGAGACGCCCATCGGCGGTCCAACCGGCTGGGGCAGCTTCTTCAGCAACAACAGCACCGTTAGCATCGGCAATGGTGAGGCGACCATCGGCGCCAGAAATGCGGCAGGTGAGCTGGTCGGTACGGAACTCAAGGATTTCCGGGCCCGGTGCGAGCCTTGGGGTTAGCGCCGGACTTTCCGGCTGCCAGGAAAACCAGATGAGGTCGGGAGCGAGGGCTTTAAGGGTCAGAGTGGCATGGGCGAAGCGGCACTGGAGAGTTCTTTCCTCTTCGCGATAGGACAAGAGTGGGCCTGGGGTGAAAGCGATGGGACCAGGAGGAGGGAAAGCGCCCGGAGGGATTGATAGGCGACGCAGGAAAGCCCTCAGAAGCGATAGCCCCCGCAGAGGACGCCGGGGGTCGGCATACTTTGCTTCAACCCAGCGGGTCCGGATGGCGTGGACAACACCGGCCCAGGTAGTTTTAAACCCCAAAATCCTGATGCCTCGTATCAGCAGAACCAGCGGGTTATCCATAGCTGACCTCCTTAAGGGATATTGGCCGGGCATAGGAAGGGATTTCTACCTTTATACCGGTCCCTCGCAGCTCTTCCAGCCAGATTTCCGGCCGGTCAGTGTGGATGGGAATAAGAACACGGGGACGAACCTCTTTCACGAACCGGATCAGTTCCTCTCTGCTGGCGTGGCCAGAGGCGTGGTATCCTGGCGTTACATCCACTTCCCCTGCTCCTTTAAGTTCCAGACCCACCGGCTTCATCCCGAAGTGCCGAAGCCAGCTCCAGAGTCGCCCCAAGTCTACCCTTTGCTCCTCATCGTAGGCTTTGCTGTTGGAGTAGATGTAAACGCCACCCATCGGGCTTTTTCTCATTAGATATTCCAGATCCAGCAAATCAGCCATATCCCAGAGGCTGAAGGCCAGAATGTAATTGCCCGGGTCTTTCCGAATGTCCTGAGGGCCCACCAGTTTCCCGCCGTAGAACTGCCGGGTAATTTCTTCCCACCTGTCCAGGCGGACTTTGGGATCGTCGTAGATAAAAAGCAACGGCTCATCTCTGAGGTCTGGCACCAATTCAGGGGCTGCCAGATGCATGGCCGAAAGCAAATATGCATCTTTGGGCAGGATTACCAGGGATCGGCCGGTATTGCGGGCGATTTCCACAAAAGCCATCAACCGCTCTACATTTCGCGGGGCGAAATCGGCTATGACCAGCTCTCTTCCCGACTTCCGAACTGTGTCTAAACATCGGGACTGGACCTCTTCTTCTGTTATCTTAAGGTATTCTTCTACCTTCAGGTTGGTCCCCTCGCAGATGAGAACCAGCGGTTTAAGGGCGGCGAGCTCCTCGGCGAAACGCCAGCTTAAAGACCCGTGAGCGCCGTGGAACCGGATATCGCCGGTGTAAGCGACCCAGCCGACAGAGGTTTCTACCGCAAAACCGCAGGCTCCAAAGATGGAGTGGTCCAGAGGCCACCAGAGCACTTCCAGGGGAAGAGAGCCAGTGGAAGTAGCGATAGAAATAGCTTTATCCTGCTTGGCTGGGCGCCACTGCCAGAAGCTAGCGGCGCTGGCGAAAGGGTCATTTTCCTGGACTGTCCCTTGCGGGCTTTGGTCCAGAAAATTCCAGTTTCGCCAGATATAACCTCTGGTTCGGTCTCCTTCCAGCATCCCCTTTTCGCTAATAGCCTGAGGGTTTACGTAAACCACTCCGCTGGAACCGGGCTTTCCGCTGTCCTGAATCGCCTTGGCAACCAGGGCGGTCATGAGGGAAGAGAACACGGCTATATCAGGCTGCACGAAAAGCAGGTCACCTGAATGGTCCAGGTGGGCGTGGGAGATGAGAATAGCATCCACTGGGGGGCCATCTCGCCTCAGATCCCTGTAATCTGGCCAATGGCGGAAATGACTCCAAAAGTCCTCATAAGCTTTTTCATCCTTTTCCACCCGTTTTCTTTCCTTCTTCCCATCGGTTTCCATCCAGGATTTAAGGAAGGAGGAATCCAAAACCGGGATCAGATCCTCCCGATACAATCCTTCCAGGGGCGGCAGAAGGCCCAGCACCATCGGGTCCATTAGTCCTCTGGAGGACCTTTCCTTTATGAAGATTTCATCAAAATACCTGCTGTAGCTGTCAAAGGGGTGGCCGAAATCCAGAAAAATGCGGACGGCCCCATCCTCCAGGAGAATCTTGTTGCCCCCTATTTCGTTTATTCCACCATAGCAAGTGATCGTTGGCGATATCGCACGACCTCCCATCAGTTTGCGTTTAAAAGGGCCACCAGCGGCCGGTATCCTGAATGGCCTGGAAAGTTTCCACAACCGCCTGTTCTCCACCCAAGGCGTGGATAACCGGAGCCAGGGCCTGGAAGTCTGATAGCAAGTCTCTGCGGGTGCGGCGAGCCAGAACAGACAGAATTTCAGCTATAGCAGCCAAGACTTCCGGGTAGAGGTCCGGGGACAGGCGAAAGGCCAGGAGGTAAAGGGCTGAAGCGCACTGGTGCTCATCTGGCATCTGGCAGATAAAAGCCAGCGCCGCTATCAACTTCGGCGGGATGTTTTTCGCCAGGGAATGGATGCTGGCCTCTATGAGGGCACAGCGAATTTCCACCCCCAAGTAAGGGGTTTGCCGACCTTCATCTGCTTCCCTGCGGTTTTCTTCTGTCACCCGCTCCCAGGTGGTTCGCACATTCCCCAGATAACCGCCGTAACTTCCCTCCAGACAGTGCCAGGCTTCGGCACAGCCCTGGACTTCCACCATAGGTCGGTAGTCTTCCACAGGCTTTTTGGCTCTCATCAAAATGGGCCTGATAGTAATGCACCAAATAAACCGGGATATCACGGAAAGAAATCCTCGCTTCCCGCAAATCTTCCAGCTTCTGCTTAGCTAAAGTAAAATTGGGCCGGGCGGGATTTGAACCCGCACGGGGATCACCCAGAGGATTTTAAGTCCCCCGCGTCTGCCATTCCGCCACCGGCCCATTAAAATTATAACCCAACATGGCCTGTTGAGCAAGGTAAAACCCTCGCTGAAAAGCGACGAAGGTTCAGAACAACCTGACCACGCATGCATCCGAGCCCGTTAGAACTCGTAAACATCACCATCAGAGGCAAGTTTTACCGGCCCATTGAAGGCTCGCTGAGCCTCTTCCACTAATTCCTCAGGATCCATCATAGGGTTAAAGTGCGCTAGAATTAAGAGCGAAACCTGGCTTTTTCTGGCTATTTCTCCAGCCTGGTAAGCCGAAGAGTGGCCAGGGAAAAGCCCGGTGCTCTCATGAACTAAAATGAAAGCCTTTTCCGCCAGACGCACCACTTTCTCACTCGGGGCAGTATCCCCTGAACACACCACTGCTTTACCTGAAAGCTTTGACCTTATGCGAAAGGCCAGAGAAGGAATCAAGTGGTCCACGGGAGAAGCCGTTATCTCAAAAGCTTCGCTCTCCAGAACCTTCGCCATTTCCCTGGGCTCAATCGGGTGACACTCAACTCCACGAAAACCCCTAAAAGCTGACCAATCCCAAACCTCCATCAATTTCCTGACAGCATCGCAACCTTCGGGCATGGCCCAGATGGGGAGCGGCTCCCTGCGGCCCATGAGCCATAGCCCCTGAATAAGGTAAGGAAGGCCATACAGATGATCAGGATGATGGTGAGAAAGGAGAATTCCTTGCAGAAAAAGAGGGCTAAGGCCAGCTTTCAGAAGCTTATGGATCGGGCTCCCCCCGCAATCCAGCAGAAAAATCCCTCCTCCTGGTTCTACCAGAGCCATATAGAAACTATCCGCCTCGGCTGAGGCGAGAGAAGCTGCTGACCCCAGAAATACAATCCGGGCCCTGTCACTCATATAACCACCTCACCACAATAGGCGTTATATTAGCTTCCACGAAAGCCGCTATCAGGAGCAAAGGTATAGCGATAAAGAGCAAAATTTTGACCCAATCGGCTATTGCCAGCAGAAGCGCTTCCCGAAACCGCCCCTTAACTGCAGGTGATACGGGAACTGCCCCTACCCTCAGGGCGGCGGCTATCGCAAGGATGGCCGCAGGAATCTCAAAGATGCCGTGTGGTAAGATAAAAGCCGCAAAAAGCAAAGGTTTTTGCCCCAGAATTGCAATTTCTCCCCCTACAAACCCTAAAAGCCCCATGTTCAGAATAACCGCTATGGAAGGCATAACTCCCAGGGTTACGATGGAAAGAAGGGAAGAAAGCGTCAAAGTTCGCAAGTTGTGGAAAAAAATCGCCCGGGTTTGCAACGGAGGCAAGAATTCCCAGGATACACCCTTCAATTTACTAAGGTCAAAATCCTCTGGCAAAATGAGTTCAGGATACGGATGAAGAAAGGCAAAGCCGAGGCCTCCAGCCAGACCAGCCAAAGCCATTATGCCCACGAAAATCAACGGAAGCCTTAGCTCGGTCAGGATAAGGCCCAATTCCCTTCGGTAGAAGCCCATAAGCGATAGAGATTTCCCCTCATTTCCCGGACGCCTCAGGAATAGAGACCCGAAAGCTTCTCCCCAGCTCCTGAAATCAAATCTTTCCAGATGAGTCGTAAGGAGATGTTCTCGGTTGAAGAGGGCTAACCCCATCCTTACAAGGAGTACCGTAACGACAAACATTCCCGCAACGGCCAGCCATATAACGTTGTAATTGGCCCAGAACATAGCGATGCTTATACCTTGAACGGCCAAAGCCATCGGCACGATAATGAAACTGGCCAGAAGGTTAGCGGCTCTAACACTTGTGGCATTATGAGAAATGACCACTGCACCAGCAACCATAACGAGGGCTTCACAGAAAGTAAGGATTAAAATCTGGGCCAAAAGCACAAGAGGTGGGAAGTAACCGGTTGAGTAATAGAGGCCTGCCACGTAAATGGAAATCCCGAGGAAACTGGCCCCAAGAGGCAAAATAAGGGAAGCCAAAAATTTGCCCAGGAAAAGCTCCAGGTCCGATAGAGGCGAAGCCAAAAGTGGCTCTAAAGTAAGCCTCTCCTTCTCGCCCACAAAGGACTCCAGAGCGATCACGAGGGAAAAGGTTATAGGGAAGAACCCTACCACCATCAGGAGGAATGGATACATCCTTTCGGCGATGATAAAAGCGCCATAGCGGAGCACAAAATCCCTGGCCAATTGGGCCGTTATATCCATAAGCCAGGGGAAGAAAAGAGTCAGGATGGCTATGGGCGCCATGATACGCCAATCCCGCAGCGAATCCTTCAATTCTTTGGAAACCAGAGTCAGGATGGCCAGCAGGGAACTCATGATACAATCCTGAGGTATATTTCCTCCAAAGTGGCAGGAAGTTCCTGGAGGTAAAGCACCTCCGCCCCGATTTCGGTCAAAGCTTTTATTATGCCAGGATTAACCCTGACGGGTTCATCGGTTCTGTAGCGCACAAAATCTTCCCCTTCTTCCTCCACCTGAGCGAAACGCCTGACCAGAGAGGCCGCTTCTTTGCAAGGACGGGCGAGCTTCAATTCCAGAAGAGGGGCCCCAAAGTAGCGCTTGCGGAGTTCTTCCAGAGTGCCAATGGCTACGATCTTACCCCTGCTAATTACGGCTATTCGGTCGGCCAGAGCTTGCGCCTCAAACAGGTTGTGGGTGCAAATGATGGCAGTACGCTTCTCTTTTCTGAGTTCCATTATGGCCTCCCTCACGATTCTGGCGCTTTGAGGGTCCATGGCCGAAGTGGGCTCATCCAGGAAAAGGACCAAGGGACTATGGAGCATAGCCCTCACCAGAGCCAGTTTCTGGCGCATCCCCTTGGAATATTCCCCTATCCGCCTGCCCCTCGCTTCTATAAGACCGAACCGCTCCAGAAGCAATTTTTTCCTTAAGGCAAGCTCCTTTGAGGAAACCCCGTAAAGCTTGCCGAAAAAATCCAGGTATTCGTCAGCTGTCATCCTGAGGTAGAGAGCGGGGAACTCGGTAAGCAGACCAACCGAACGCCGCACTTCCCTGGCCTGTCTCACAACATCATACCCGGCTACCCGCGCCGTTCCGGAAGTAGGCACCAGGACTGAAGCCAACAATCGCACGGTGGTGGTTTTCCCAGCTCCATTCGGTCCCAGGAGGGCCAGAATTTCCCCTTCTTGAAGTTGAAAGGTAACTCCATCCACCGCCACAAGAGAATTGAACTGTTTGGTAAGCCCTTCTGCTTCTACAATTGCGCTCATCTTACTGAAAGTATAGCATTTAAGCACTTAATTTCAAATAGGAAAAAAGTCCTGCCAGGTGAAGCCACCGCACCCCCATTTCTTATCCTTATAGGCCCGGAGCTTCAGGCCTCACTCGTGGACAGGTGGCGGGTATCTGAAGCTTGCCCTTTTAAAATTTTTGAGGGGACATGCCCACGTCCCCCCGCTACCGATTATCGCTCCACTTGAAGGTTAAGCTCAAAGAAGTGCTTTATTACTTCTTCCAAATCCGGCTTGCTAACTTCCTGAAGCTCGTATCTAACTCTTACCAGAGGTTTGTTTACTTTTATAACGTGTCTCAGGTCTATTGGAGTAGCCACCAGGACTAGGTCACAAGGTGTGGCGTTAATGGTGGCTTCGAGCTCTTCTATTTGTTTGGCTCCATATCCTACAGCTGGCAGAAGAGGTCCTATGTGAGGATACTTCTGGAAAGTTTCAGCGATGGAGCCCATAGCATAAGGCCTCGGATCTATAAGCTCGGCCGCACCGAATTTCCGGGCAGCCACTACTCCAGCTCCATAACTCATTTCCCCATGGGTGAGGGTAGGCCCATCCTCAATGACCAGGACCCTTCGTCCCTTTATGGCCTCGGGGTTTTCCACAAAGATGGGCGAAGCCGCCTCTATAACGATGGCCCGGGGATTCACCCGCCGAACACTGGCTTTGACAGCTTCCACATTTTCGGGCTTAGCAGTATCTACTTTGTTTACCACCACCACGTGAGCCATCCTCAAATTCGTCTCACCAGGATGGTAAGTGACCTCATGGCCAGGGCGGTGGGGATCGGCTACCACTATGTGGAGGTCAGGTTTAAAGAAGGGGAAATCATTGTTGCCGCCGTCCCAGAGAATAACATCGGCTTCTTTCTCAGCTTCCCGGAGGATGAGCTCGTAGTCCACACCACCGTATACGACGAAACCGTTAGCGATGTGGGGCTCGTAATCCTCTCGCTCCTCAATGGTGCAGCCGAAGCGGTCCAAATCTTCAAGGGAAGCAAAACGCTGAAGGACCTGCCGTCTCAAGTCACCGTAGGGCATGGGGTGGCGGACCACCACCACTTTCCTGCCTATATCTCTGAGAACTCTTGAAACCCTGCGGCTGGTTTGGCTTTTGCCGCTCCCGGTCCTCACAGCGCAAACAGCTACAACAGGCTTTGAAGACTTGAGCATGGTGCTCTCAGCCCCCATGAGGCGGAAATCAGCCCCACAAGCCAGAGCCAGCGATGCCCTGTGCATCACGTATTCGTGAGAGACATCGCTATAGGCGAAAACGACTTCATCCACGCTGTAGTGCTTTATAAGTTCTGGAAGTTCTTCTTCCGGATATATGGGGATTCCCTGAGGATAGAGAGGCCCGGCTAATTCAGGTGGGTATATTCTCCCCTCAATGTTGGGGATTTGGGCAGCCGTAAAAGCCACAACTTCGTAATTGGGATTTGAACGGAAGAAGACGTTAAAGTTATGGAAATCTCTGCCTGCTGCTCCCATAATTATGACACGTCTTCTGCCCATAAATTAGCCTCCTTCAGCGTGCTATTTTGGAAAGCAATACACCCACTTCATAAAGCAAAATTAACGGTATCATCACAAGGCTCATGTTAAAGGGGTCAGGTGTTGGAGTTATAACCGCCGCTATTATGGCGATCACTACTATGGCATACTTGCGGTTCCGGCCAAGCCATTCAGGGGATATAAGGCCGAGTTTGGATAAAAAATAAATAACCAGGGGAAGCTCAAAAGTCATCCCCATCCAAAAGAGGAAGTTGGTCACGAAATTTATATACTCCCCGATGGTCCACTGGGCCCTAGCCAGGTCTCCTCCGAAAGTGAGAAGATATCTTACAACAAAGGGCAACATTACAAAATAGGCAAAGGCTAACCCAGCCAGGAAGGAGAGAGTAGCTGCGGGGATGAGCCAGTAAAGGTAACGTCTTTCATGAGGATAAAGGGCTGGGAGGATGAATTTGATCAGCTGGTAAACGATAAAGGGCATAGCCAAGGCTAAACCTGCAATGAAAGCTACCCTCAAATACGTTATGATCATTTCTGTGGGACGAAGGAAAATGGGCTTAAGTTCTCCCATGGGGGAGATGAGGATTTTGAGGAACTTGCCAGTGAAGAAAAGGCTGAAAATGATGGCTAAAACCAAAGCAATAACTGACTTAATCAGCCTTTCCCTGAGCTCTTCAAAATGCTCTAAGAGACCCATCCGGGCCTCAGATAAGTCGTTATTGTTTCTTTCCTCTCTCTTCGCCTTCACGATTTTCCAGTTTTAACTCTTTCTCAGCTTCCCGAAATTCACGAGCAATTTGAGCTGTAACATCCCTGGCAGCTTCCCGGAATTCCCGAATGCTTTTACCCAGAGCCTTCGCCAGCTCCGGAAGCCTTCCAGGCCCGAACACAATTAAAGCTATGAGGAGAATTAGAAGCAATTCACCGGGGCCTATCCCCATGAAATTCATTTTTTCTTCCTCCTCTTCCTCTTTTTCCTGTTGCCCATCACGAAACTTTCCTCCTTTTCCACCACAGTCCCCAGCACCCCGTTTACAAAGCGATAAGAGTTATCGTTTCCGAAAAGTTTGGCAAGCTCCACTGCTTCATTTATGGCCACTTTCACAGGTGTTTCAGGAACATAACCGATCTCATAAAGAGCAATCCTGAGGATGTTACGGTCAACACAGGGTAACTGATTTATAGGCCAGGCAGGTGCATATTTGCTTATAATGGAATCCAGTTGTTTGAGGTTGACAATAACTCCCAGAACCAGGCGCCGGAAGTATTGAACTAATTCGTCAGGTAAAGGATTTTCCTCAAGCCTGCTCTGCAGGACTGTTTCAGGATCGTGCCCCACTATATCAATTTCAAAGAGGGCCTGTAAAGCAAGAACGCGAGCATCCCTTTTCTTGCTGACCATCTTCTAAGACTTTTTCTTGACTCCTTCTATCCGAATGTTAACTTCTGAAACCTCCATACCGGTAATGTTTTGAATGGCTCTGGCTATTTCGCTCTGAAGTTCAAGCCCTAACTTATACATGTTGACATCAGCATTAGCAATAATGTGAAGGCTAACCCAAACTTTATCATCCTGCACCTTGACCTTCACCCCACCCTCTGGAACGTGAAACTTGAAAAGGCCAGGAAGGGCTACGGCTATTACCTCCGGGTGAGATAATGCTGTTAATCTGACTATGGTTTTCAGGACTTTTGGCGATATTATAACCTTACCAGGGATTGCACGCTCCATATTAAGTGGCTAAACCTCCGTCTACGGCTAAAACCTGGCCTGTTATAAAACTGGCCTCATCGGAAGCCAGAAAGGCTACTGCATTGGCTACATCTTCAGGTTTCCCAACCCTACCCAATGGAGTAAGTTCAATGGCCTTCCTCTTGAGCTCCTCCGGCAGAGAAGCAGTCATATCGGTTTCAATAAAGCCCGGAGCCACGGCATTAACTGTGATATTGCGGGGGCCAAGCTCTTTGGCTAAGGCCTTTGTAAAACCTATAAGGCCCGCCTTGGAAGCACAATAATTTGCCTGGCCCGGATTCCCCCTGATCCCTGCAATTGAAGTAATATTAATTATGCGGCCATAGCGCTGTTTGAGCATGGTGCGAAGGACGGCTCTGGAACAATTGAAAGCGCTCTTCAGGTTAGTATCTATCACTTCATCCCAATCCGATTCTTTCATCATAGCCAAGAGATTGTCACGGTTTATGCCAGCGTTGTTAACCAGGATATCCACCTTGCCAAAGGCTTTGATAGATTCATCTACGAGACGCTGGGCCTCTTCAAATTTGCTTACATCGGCTTGAATGGCAATGGCTTCACCACCTCTGGCTTTAATTTCCTCCACCACTTCCTGGGCCGCTTGAGCTCCTTTGTTGTAATTTACCACTACTTTTGCCCCAAGGGAGGCCAGTTTTAAGGCTATCGCTCTTCCTATCCCCCGGGAACTTCCGGTAACTATAGCCACCTTCCCGTCAAGTTTCATTTACACCCTCCAGGCGCTCAATTCTAATTTTAGCCCTTTAGATAAAATTTTCAAGTTAAAAGCCCCGCCCCTTTTCCTCACCTCACAAACTGACCAATGGCCAGAAGGATGCTTATGACCGTGCCCAGAACCGCTATGGAGCCAATCAGCCAGCGGGACTGAGCCAGCATCCTCTCCTGAATAAGGTCAAGCCTCGCCTCCATACTCCTATGAAATGAGTCAAAACGCTCATCCATATCTTTTCTCAAAGCATCAATTCGGCCATTTACTTCCCTCTGGAACGAGTCAAAGCGTTCATCCATGTCCTTCCTCAGGGCATCAATCCGGTCGTGAATGGCGTCGAAACGTTTGTCCACCAATTCAAAACGTCTGTCCACAGACTCCCTGAAAGCTGCAAGCTCCGTCCTTATACCTTTCAAATCCTCTTCCATCCTCTCAAGGCGAAAAATGACCTCTTTAAACTCCTCACGAGTCACAGCCACCGATGGTATCGCCTTCACAAACCACGAAAGAAGGTCCAACGTGGCCTTATCCCCAAGAGCTTCTCTAACGCTTGTTGGAACCTCCACCGCTATCTCAAGTCCCCTCTTTTCCATAGTTCATCTCCTTGAGTTCTTTAATAAAACTCTCGAGTTCGGAAGAGTTCCCAATGTTGAAAACCCTAGCTCCTGGCGCTGTTCTTTTGATAAGACCGGTAAGCACTTTCCCAGGGCCGATCTCTACAAAAACTTCAACCCCACTCTGGGCCATGAATTCTACCGATTCTTTCCAGAGGACCGGTCTTGTCAATTGTAGCGCTAATTCCTCCACTATCTCTTCAGGATTCTGGATGGGAAAAGCCTTAGTATTGGCTACAACAGGCCAGACCGCAGGTTTTATATTAACTTCGGAAAGGGCCTTTTTTAATCCTTCCTGCACTGAAGCCATCAATTCTGTGTGAAAGGCTCCACTCACTTTAAGAGGTATGACCTTAGCTCCGACAGCTCTGAGGGCCAAGAAAGCTTCTTCCAACGCCTCTCTATGCCCTGAGATGACGTATTGCTCTGGAGAGTTATGGTTGGCGACTTTAAGACATAAACCTGTGCGGAAAGATATTTCCTGACATATCCCTTCAAGCTTCTGGAGGTTTATTCCGATAACGGCTGCCATTCCTCCACGATGCTTTTCTCCGCTTTCCTTCATCAGGCAAGCCCTTGTTCTTACCAGTGAAAGCCCCTCCTCAAAGCTCATAGCACACGAAGCCACCAGGGCAGTGTATTCCCCGAGACTGTGGCCAGCTACAAAGAGAGCTCTATCCACTTCTATCCTACTCTTCAATGCTTCCCATAAAGCCAGGGAAACTACAAAAACAGCTGGCTGGGTATTTATAGTATCATTAAGGGCCTCTTCTGGGCCTTCAAAACAAAGCCGGGAGAGGGGAAATTTAAGGATTTCATCGGCTAACATGAAGACTTCCGCTGCTTCCTGGTAAGACTCAAAGGCTTCTCTCCCCATACCTACGTATTGGGAACCCTGTCCGGGGAAAACAAAGGCTAGTTTCATTTTGCAACGTAAGAAGGAAGTTTTTTGGTCAAAATTTCCTCTGCTTCAGCTATTATTCGCTCAATAAGGACTTTTACCGGGACTATGTCGTGTATAAGGCCACAGGATTGTCCCGCCATGAAGGAACCGTTTTCCCAATCTCCTTCCAGCACTGCCTTACGAAGGGCGCCGGTGCCAAAGGCAATTATTTCCTCTTCTGAAGCTCCCTTCTTCTCTAATTCCTGGAACCGGTGAACCATGGGGTTTTTGAGGGCTCTAACAGGGTGACCAAGGCTATGCCCTGTCACCATAGTGGCTCTATCGTGAGCTTTCACAATTTGCTCTTTGTAAACAGGATGCGCAATGCATTCTTCAGTGCAAATAAAGCGAGTCCCCATCTGCACTCCGACAGCCCCAAGGGCAAGGGCAGCTGCAAGACCACGTCCGTCGGCGATGCCACCGGCTGCAATAACAGGTATCTTCACGGCATCTACCACCTGAGGGACAAGTGGCATGGTGGCCACGTCCCCGATATGGCCACCTGATTCCATCCCTTCGGCCACCAGAGCATCAACCCCTAATCGTTCAAGGCGCTTGGCGAGCGCTACCGAGGCCACTACCGGAATAACTATTATCCCTGCTTCTTTGAGGAGGCCTATGAAGGGAGCTGGATTCCCTCCCCCAGTTGTCATTACCGGAACTTTTTCTTCAATGCATATCTTTACCACTTCAGAAACGTAAGGGGAAAACATGGGAACGTTTACCCCAAAAGGTTTGTCAGTCCGCTCCTTTATCTTACGAATCTGGTCCCTTACATAATCTGGAGGAGCGTTTCCAGCCCCCAATACTCCAAGGCCTCCAGCTTCTGAGACAGCCGAAACCAATTCGGCAGTAGCCACCCATGCCATTCCTCCCTGGATAATGGGGTGCTTTATCCCTAACAAATCGCAGAGAGGAGTTTTTAGCATTTTGTCCTCCCGAGGGGATTTACTCTTCTTCTACCTTTAACACCTTTATCCCCCGGTAGTTTCCACAGTAAGGGCATACCCTGTGAGGGAGGGTTGGCTTGTGGCATGAGGGACAGGGCGCAAGCTGGGGAGGTTTAACGGAATAATGGCTTCGACGCCTGTCTCTTCGGCCCTTGGAAACCTTTTTCTTGGGCAGAGCTCCCATTTCCGGCACCTCCTTTGGGTTTTAATTTTCAAGAGCAACTTTAAGGGCTTTAAGAGCTGCCCAGCGTGGATCTATTTCCTCTTCCTCGCATCCACATGGCCCCAAATTGAGGTTGTGGCCACATTTAGGGCAAAGCCCAGGGCAATCGGGCCTGCACAGAGATTTCATCGGGATGTTCAGGATAATGTGCTGGCGTATAACTTCTGTGAGATCCAGAATGTGAGAAGAGTCTATCAAGTTGCTCTCCTCCACCTCGGCTGGGTCCCAGGCGAGATGAGAGCCTGTGTCTACATCTATGGTGGCCTTGAACTCTTCCTTTATTTGAAACTCAATGGTTTCCACAACTGGCTCCAGGCAACGGCCGCAGTAGAGGTTTAGGGGTATTCTAAAAGTGCCTGTTACCAGGATGTTATAACGACCAGCGTGAAGGAGAACAACCTTGCCCACAAGGGGTCCAGCCGGGCTGAAGCTTTCATCCAGGCCTTCTACCGACTCATGTATTTCGTATTCCCGGAAAGCCCCTGTGGGTTCTTTGAGAAGTTGGGCAACGTTAAAACTAAGCAATTTTACCCCCTCCATTTGAGTTCCCAAATTATATTACACTTACCAGGCCCTGTCAAAATAATTTCCGCTGAAGTCCGAGTTAACATACGGATTCCGAGAGGCCGAGGCTGAACCCTGCTCTCAGGAGTGCAAGATGCCAGGCTGAAAGGAACAAAATGGAACAACACCTTTCGTCCTTTATCCATCCCTAAGGGCCGGTTGGGGCTTGGCGATGAGAAGCGGAGCCCTTAGTTAAGGTAAACCTTAAGTTCCTCCCCCTCCAGGGTTTCCTTTTCCATGAGAGCTTGAGCTAAACGGTCCAGCTTACTTCGATGAGTCCTCAGAATTTCTTTGGCCTTTTCATAGGCTTGCTGGATTATTCTCCTAACTTCTTCGTCTATCTCCTGAGCTACTTTTTCGCTGTATTCCCTTTGCTCTCCGATCTCTTTGCCCAGGAAGACCAGCTCTTGCTTTTCTCCAAAGGTCATAGGGCCGAGCTTTTCGCTCATGCCGTAGCGAGTAACCATCGCTCTCGCCAATTTTGTAGCTTGTTCCAGGTCGTTAGCAGCACCCGTGGTAATATCGCCGAAAACAATTTCTTCTGCCGCCCTGCCAGCCAGGAGTCCGGAAAGGTCATCCAGGAACTTGGATTTGCGCTGAAGATAACGATCCTCTTCTGGAAGGGGCATGGTGTAACCAAGGGCCATTCCCCTTGCAATGATAGAGATTTTATGGACTGGGTCGCAATTGGGCAGGTGATGCATGACCAGAGCGTGGCCAGCTTCGTGGTAAGCGATAATGCGCCTTTCTTCCTCGCTTATTATACGGCTTTTGCGTTCGGGGCCAGCGATTACTCTCTCTATAGCCTCCTGGAATTCTCTCATTCCTATGGCTTTCTTGTTGCGGCGAGCAGCAAGGATAGCAGCTTCGTTGACCATGTTCTCGATATCAGCTCCTACAAAGCCCGGGGTCTCCCGAGCCAGAACGTCCAGATCTACATCTTTGTCCAGAGGTTTGTTGCGCACGTGTACTTCCAGAATAGCCCTGCGGCCTTTCACATCAGGCCTGTCCAGGACAACACGTCGGTCAAATCGACCCGGCCTCAGGAGGGCGGGATCAAGGATGTCAGGTCTGTTGGTGGCTGCCATGACTATAACGTTAGTGTCAGTGTCAAAGCCGTCCATCTCCACCAGTATCTGGTTTAGAGTTTGTTCTCTTTCATCGTGAGAACCGCCCAGGCCTGCTCCACGATATCGGCCAACTGCGTCTATCTCGTCAATGAACACAATGCAAGGACTGTGGCGTTTAGCCTGGTCGAAAAGGTCCCTTACTCTTGCAGCGCCAACACCCACGAACATTTCCACGAATTCGGAACCGCTTATGGAGAAAAAGGGGACTCCCGCTTCGCCGGCCACTGCTTTGGCCAGCAAGGTTTTGCCTGTCCCAGGCGGTCCTACCAGAAGCACCCCTTTAGGTATTCTGGCTCCCAGAGCTGCGAATTTCTGGGGTTCCCGGAGGAATTCCACCACCTCTTTGAGTTCTTCTTTGGCCTCATCCACCCCAGCTACATCGTCAAAAGTCACGGTAGGCCTTTCGGTAGTGAAAAGTCTGGCCCTGCTTTTGCCAAAGGAGAAAGCTTGATTGTTGGCTCCTTGTGCCTGACGCATAAGGAAATAGAAGAGGGCAGCCACGAAAATCAGGGGCAAAAGCCCTCCCAAAACCGTCACCCATTCCCCAAGACGGCTGCGCTTTTCCACTACTATCTTGACCTGGGCCAATTTCTCCTGGGGGACACCGAGGTTGGACAAGGTTTCCGTTACGCTGACCCCAATCTCCTTATAAGCCATGTAGAGCCGAGTGCTTCCGGCTTTCTTGACCTTGACTTCACCATCGGAAACGATTAACTCTTCCACCTCCCCATCCTTAAGCCACTGGGCTACGGTGGAGAGAGGCACTTCGGTATAGGCTTTAGGGGAAGAAAACATGCTGAAGAGAAGCACCCCCACTAATACCAGTATCAAAAGGTAAAGGATCTCGTTCCTGCTCGCTCCTCTGCGCACCTCTAACCTCCTGCGATTTCTCCTGTTAAATTATACCACAAAAACTCCCCAAATTAAAAGGCTCAGGTCGTTTCTGCTAAGCCCTCGTTCTGCGGCTTATACCCTTTCCCGGATAAATCTCTGGGATGCATGAAGACTGGGCGAATTTCGTTACCTCTTTAAGCTGTGGTATAATTCCATCAGGAAGAAAATTATCAGGAGGGGATTAATGAAGGTCACTCTCGTCTATGCGGGGATTTCAGGGTTAGGCTTCAATAGCCTGGGCAAAGGGATGGACGCTGGATGGGTAAGCCATGGCCTGGCCCACCTTTCATCGGCAGCTAAGGCCCAGGGATTTGAAGTAGACCTGATTGACCTCAGAGCCCTTTCAGGTTGGGAAGAGTTCCGGGATGAGGTAAAGAAAAGGGATCCCAGAGTCGTAGGCCTCACCATGATGAGTGTGGATTACAACCCCGTGATGCGTTGCGTTGATATAATCAAAGAAGAAGTTAACCGCAACATCATTACCGTAGTGGGTGGACCCCACCCCACCTTAGCTCTGGATGAGGTCATCAAAAATCCCAACATTGATTATGTGGTGATTAGGGAAGGGGAGATAACTTTCCCCAGGCTCCTTAGAGCTATTGAGGAGAACACACCCCCGAAAGAACGAGTGCTGGTGGGCGAACCACCGGATCTGGATGCCATTCCTTTCCCTGACCGGGACCTTTTCCTTGAAGAATGGCGTAAGTACGGATATGACCTGGATTCTCCTGAAGTGCCTTTCGTGGAAGAACTTCCGCCACCTTTCCTGACCATTATTGCTGGGCGAGGTTGCATGTATAATTGCAGCTTCTGTCAGCCTGCAGAGAGGAAAATTTTCGGGCGTAAAGTGCGCAGGCGCAGCCCCCAGAACATTATCGCTGAGCTTAAGCTTTTGAGGGAAAAATACAAATTTGCCAGCTTTATGTTCCACGACGATTGCTTGACCGAGGATCGGGAATGGGTGACCGAGTTCTGCCGCCTCTACAAGGCCGAGGGGTTCACTCAGCCCTTCTTCTGTCAATCCCGGGCCGATATTCTCGTACGTCACGAAGATATGGTAAAACTTATGGTAGAAGCAGGATGCCGTGGGATGTTCATAGGCTTTGAATCGGGCAGCGATCGGGTGCTAAGGTTCCTGCGCAAGGGTACCACCAGAGAGATAAACTTGAAGGCTGCTAAAATCTGCAAGAAATACGGCATAGCTATCTGGGCCAATTACATGCTTGGCATTCCAACGGAAACCAAAGAAGAGGTAATGGAAACCATTTCCATGCTTAAGGAAATTGACCCCGACTATTACAGCCCCGCCTTCTACACTCCTCACCCCGGCAGCGATCTCTACGATTACTGTATCGAGCATGGCCTTTCTCTCATTACCAGCCATGATCAATACCGCCGCAATCCAACAGAAATGAAGATTAAAGGTCTGGATTACGAATTCCTCATGTGGGCTCTTGAGGAATCCCAGCGCCGCAAGCCCTGGAACGCTTTCAAGCGCAAAGCTCGAAAGCTCTGGAAGAGATATGCCAGCCCCAGGAAAGCAATTCGCAAGGTTATAAGGTTAGCCAGAAAGATTGCTGGAGCACAGGCGTGATGACTAAAGTCTACCTAATAAGGCACGGGAGGACTGCTTGGAACAAAGAAGTTCGTTTCAGAGGGCGGGTGGATTTGCCCCTGGATGAAGTAGGAGAAGCTCAGGCCAGAGCTATAGCCCTGAAGCTCAAAAGCCGGCCTATAAAAGCCATCTACTCAAGCCCTTTAGAAAGGGCTATAAAAACGGCTGAGCCTCTGGCTGAAGCTCTCGGGTTGAAAGTTACGCCAGAGGAAGGGTTCATGGACATAAACTATGGCCAGTGGCAGGGGCTTTCCCCTTCCCAAGTGGCAGAACTTTATCCGGACCTTTACCAGATATGGCTGGAAAGTCCTCACCTGGTGCGAATTCCCGGAGGTGAAAGCCTGGACGATGTAAGGGCCAGGGCTGAAAAAGCCCTTGCGAAGGTTTTAGAGCAACATCCAGGGGAAGAAATTGCAATTGTGGGGCATCAGGTGGTTAACAAAGTGCTTCTGTGCGCCGTTTTGGGGCTGGGCAATGAGTGGTTCCAGCGGATAGAGCAAGATAACGGCTGCATTAACCTTTTTGGTTACGACGGAAAAGGGTTTACCATCTTTTTTCTCAACGATACCTGCCACCTGAATCAAGGCGATCTCACCTGGTAGGAGCTTACGGGCTGGCCCTCGCGATTGTATAAAGTAAGCTTTTTGACCTGGTGAAGGATGGGCTTATCGAGGCCCCAATAGAGCTCGGCAGGATTATTTTTGCCGGAGTGTGTATAAAGGGTTACTGCTCCCTGAGGCCAGAGGAGGAAATCAGGGAAAACATAGCTTAGATTATCGGCGGTGAGGCGCCAGCCGGCCATGTTTTTCACCTTTTCAGCGGCGCTCCGGATTATAATGGCTTCTTTGCCTTCGACACCGGCATTTATTATCGCCTCAATATACACTCCTTCTTCGCTTACGGCTGGCGAAGGGATGGGGGTGGGACTTGGCGGCTGGGTTGCTACAGGAGTGAAAACCGGGGTCGGTGGTTGAAAGGGCAGGGTAAAAGTGGGGGTGGGTTCTGGCAACTTGCCTCCAGGGATTAAGAGTTCCTGTCCGGGGTAGATGAGGTCGGGATTGGAGATGGCATTGATGCGCATCAGGTCTTCCAGGGAGACCCCGAACTTTTCTGCAATGTGAGAAAGTGTATCCCCTTCTTGGACCACGTAGGTTCTTGGGCGAGTTGCCTGGGGCTGCGGGGAAGCCTCTGATGACGGAGATGATACAAAGGCTGGGGTGGGGGTGGGCAAAATGTATACGGGTCTTCGGCCCAGGGCGAAAACCACTATAAGGCTTATAATAAGTGAAACCACAGCGTTTACACTTAGTATGAAAATAGCCTGCCTCCGGGTCATTTCTGTCCTCCTTGGAGGAAATTATACCCTGCAATCAATTGCGAAGGCAATTTATCCTGAGAGTGCTCCCCGAAACCTTAAAAAGGGAGCAATCAACCAACCCCTGCATCCCGCCCACGAGTGGGACCCTAAACCATGGCAAACCTCAAGCCCACGAGGGTGGGGAAAATTCGGAGGTCCAGGGGCAAAGCCCCCTGGCAGGGGGCCTGGGGGATGTGCCCCCAGAATCCTCAAAAAGGGAGCAATCAACCAACCCCTGCACCCCGCCCACGAGTGGGACCCTAAACCATGGCAAACCTCAAGCCCACGAGGGTGGGGAAAATCGGGGGGTGGAGGGGGGCATAAGCCCCCATCCCGAGAAGTATAAAGCCTGACACTAAAAGCTAAACGGAAGAGCCCCATCTCAGGCCACAAGGAGAGCTTTGCGCAGTCCTGCCCAGCAGCGTGTTCCAGGATGAAGACATGCACTATTGACTTGCAGGCGACATCCTGATAACCGCAACCAACAACGGGATTGAAAGAAGCTGAGTCACTACCGAAAAGGCGACCATCGAAGGAAGCGATACATCGTAAAGGATGCCCAACAAAGCACTTCCCAAGAACCAGGCAATCCCAAATCCTGTATTGAAAATGCCATAAGCTGTACCGCGCTTGTCCCGGGAAACCATCCCCGCCACAGCAGCCCGCATGATGGACTCCTGCGCGCCAATGCTTGCCCCCCAGAGGGCTACACCAAATAATGCCCCATGGAAACGACCCAGAAAGACCATAGGAACCGCAAGGGCCGAGAGCACCACAACTATCAGGAGTACCTTAAGCCCCAACCGGTCATAAACCCGTCCAAGCCCAAGGGCTGCGAGCGCATCCACCCCCATGGCCACGGCGTAGAAAATCGGAATCCACACTTCAGGGACAACCCCGGCTTTGCCAAAGTGGAAAGCTATAAGCGGGAAATCGGCTACGCCGGCCGCTACAAAAGCCATAGCTATAAGGTAGAGCCAGAACGCTCGGGCAAGACCCCCTGGTTGCATCGCACCAGCGCTGATTTCCAGAGCTTGCGGTCGGGGGTTAAGATTGCGCGCAACGGTGAGCACAGTCAGGGCAAATAAAGCTGGAACAAGCAACGCAGCAAAGCTGAGACGGTATCCTCCTCCGAGGTAAAGGACTGCTGCTACAACCATTGGCCCCAGGATGGCGCCGATCTGGTCAAGAGCTTCGTGCACGCCGAAACCCCATCCACGCCCTATTCTACTTGTAGCATGAGAAAGCATCGCATCGCGAGCGGGCGTCCGTATAGCTTTGCCGATGCGTTCTGCTACTATCAGCGCCGCAGCCACTTCCCAGCGCCCGGCGAGGGCGAGGAGTGGAACAGCCAGCAAGTTTACGGCGTAGCCTACGAACGTAAAGCCCCAGTATTGCCGAGTCCTATCGCTCAAATACCCGGATACCAGGCGCAGAGAATAACCGAGCAGTTCCCCCAAGCCGGCCACAACCCCGACTACTGCGGCACTGGCCCCCAGTAGCCCAAGATATGGCCCGGTAATGCTGCGGGCCCCTTCGTAGGTCATATCAGCAAACAGGCTTACTACCCCAAGTAGCACAACAAATCTGAGAGCTAAAGCGGTGGAGCTGACAACATTGGCAGGCTTACCATCCACGGAAGCACCTCCTTTTCTAAAACAGCCTGATCTGAAAGTTCCTCTCCGCTTGCATGGAAAGAACCCTTGCTTGTTCCCTCAAATTTATTCTCAAGGTGAATAGCTGTCAAATCTTTCAGACCCCCGCCGGCAGCGAATAATATTGTGCCCCAGAAAACCAGCGCCCACTGGCTATCGGGTAAGAGTGACCTTCTGAAGTCCAGGAGGGCGATCGGGGTCAAGCCCCTTTATAAGGGCCAGATGCAGGGCAAAAAGCTGCCCTGGAACGACCGCCACGAGAGGAGAAAGCCATTCTGGTATACCTTCAGGGAGAGGAAGAGGTGTGATAGCTTCATCCAAGAGTTCCGGCCGATCGGAGATAACGATGAGTTCAACCCCGCGCGACTTAAGTTCCAGAGCAAATTCACGCATCATGTCAAACATTTTGCCGCTGGGGGCGATGAGTAGAGCCGGGAAACCCTTACTTATCAGAGCGATTGGGCCGTGCATGAAATCGGCTGGGGAATAAGGTTCAGCTATGAGAAGATCAAGTTCTTTGAGCTTAAGGGCAATTTCGAAAGCAGTGGCATAATTATAGCCCCGCCCCAGGACGACACAGGCCTCCATATAGCGGTACCGCTCCACTACATTGGCGATGTGTTCTTCGCCAGCCAGGAGTTTCTCTAGAGCCAGAGGCACACCCCGTAAGGCTTCCAGGCGCTCATGATCGTTTTCCAGAGCGCAAGAAAGCAGAGCCAGCGCAGCAAGTTGAGCTGTGTAGGTTTTAGTAGCCGCCACCGCTCGTTCCTCACCGGTGTGGAGCAAGATTACATAATTGGCCTGGGCAGCTAAAGGGGAATCAGGATAATTAGTGATGGCTATGGTTGGCACACCCTGACGCCTCCCCTCCTCCACAACGGACACGACATCTGGCGATTGACCTGACTGAGAGATCCCGATGACGAGAGCTCCTTCCAGTCGAGGTGGCTGACCATAAATGCTGAAGAGCGATGGTGTGGCCAATCCCACAGGTAAACGATTCCAAGCTCCGAAAAGATACTGAGCGTAGCGAGCTGCATTGTCAGAAGAACCGCGGGCAGCGATGATAACGTAGCGCACATGGCGAGCGCGGATGGCTGCTGCTATTTGCATTATATTGTTGGTCTCTTTTTCCAACAAACGGAGGATAGTTCCCGGCTGCTCGCGGATTTCGTAGCTCAGGTAACTCATGGCCTCATCTCCGCCGGATAGCTCTAACTGAACGCCCTGTATCCAGTATATCCAAAAGCTCCCGCAAAACAAGGTTAGGACCTGCCCGACGGTAAATCTCCGGAGGCCATTGTTTCCCGTGGATGCATTTGAAAGTTGTTTTGTAGCTTTGCGCGTGTAAGTTATAATTCTCCCAAAAGTGGCAATAAAGCGGAGAAAAAACTGGGGGAGGAGCCATGGCCAAGTACCTTATCGTAAACGCTGATGATTTTGGACGAAGCCGAGGGGTAAACAGAGGGATCCTTAAAGCCCACAGAGAAGGAATCGTCACAAGCACTTCCCTCATGGTGAATCAGCCTTTCGCCCAGGAGGGAGCTTCAATTCTGAAGGATACACCATCTCTGGGAGCAGGCGTTCACCTCGTTTTCTCGGCCGGAAAGCCCATTCTGCCGCCGGAGAGGGTACCCACTCTGGTCGACTCCAACGGATTTTTCTTTCCTCAGGAAGTCCTTTTCATGAAAGCTGGGGAAATTTCGCCTGACGAACTCAAAGCTGAGTTCAAGGCTCAGATTACCAGGTTCTACGAGCTCGTGGGTCGCGAGCCTGATCACCTTGATTGCCACCATTTCATCCACGTTCACCCCTATTTTTTTGCCGTTTATGTAGAGGTAGCGAAAGAAATGGGATTACCCATACGCAATCCCCTCCCCCGCGATCCTCAGGAAATATCCGTCGTCCTTAGGTCCCTGCCTTCTGCTCTCAAAGATTTGCCTCAGGAAATAGCTTTGGCTGTCCTGGAAACTGATCAAAAGCTTGCCAGTTCAGTTCCTTCTCCCGACCGCTTCATTGGCTCCTTCTTCGGAGAAGAGGCCGTAACCCTGGAGAACCTTTTATCCATATTGGAAAGCGTAGGAGAAGGAGTTACGGAACTCATGTGCCATCCAGCTTTCGTAGATGAAGAGCTTCTTTCCTCAAGCCAGTACGCTTTTCCCAGGGAGAAAGAACTTGAAGTATTGTGTAGCCCACTGGTGCGCCGCAAAGTTGAGGAGCTGGGGATAGAGTTGGTTACCTTCTCAGTCCTCTCGGGAGGTAAGTGAGCATGGATGTGGAATTTCATCCCGAGAAGATAGACCCTTCGGCTTTCATCGCCCCTGGGGCTTTTATAATAGGAGACGTAACCATAGGGCCCGAATCCAGCGTGTGGTTTGGGGCCGTGCTTAGGGGGGATATCGCCCCCATAGTGGTTGGCCGAAAGACCAATATCCAGGATGGAGCTGTGGTGCATGTGGACATCGGACAACCAACTTTCATCGGGAATGGGGTAACAGTAGGGCATGGGGCTATTCTGCATGGTTGCACGATCAGGGATAACGTGCTTATAGGTATAAGGGCAGTGGTGCTTACGGGAGCAGTAATTGGGGAAAATTCCATCGTAGGAGCTGGTGCAGTAGTAACCGAGGGGACCGTTATTCCGCCCAATTCTTTAGTGTTGGGCATACCAGCCAGGGTGGTGGGAGAAATAACTCCGGAGCTTCTCCAACGCATTAAGGAGTCGGCAGAGCATTACAGAAACTATATCCAAGTTTACAGGGGGAGCTTTCGGGCCAGATAATAGGTTACGATATAGAGGGAGAAAGAGAGGGCAAAGAGCGTTCTGAACCCTCCAACATCCACTACGATCCCTCCGAAACCGGAAAGGAGTGTAGCTATTCCCATTATCGTGTTGTAAAGCCCAATGTAAAGGGGCCGCTCTTCTTCAGGGGAAAGCTTGATAGGGTAGCTGGCCCCTACTATCGCTCCTGCGGGAAGGAAGGCTCCATTCAGGGAAAAAACCAGCACCATAAGGTAGGGAACGGCCGGCCCCTCTGGCCATAAACTCATGCCGAGGGCAATCAATAGAGTAACAGCATTTCCAAGGCCATAAGCCATGAGGATTAAACGCTCCCCAAACCTGTCAGTCAGTAAACCCCAGGGGAGATTGGAGACAAGCTGAGCAGCTACACGTACGCTCAAATAGAGGCCCAGCATGCCAGGGGTAGCCTGTAGGATTTTCTCCGCAAAAACGGTGAAGAAGGGAGTGGAAGCTCCAGCCAGAGCCAGAGCAACCTGGGAAAGGATGAAGGTGAAAAACATCCTGTCTTCCTTGAGGACATGGCCAGCTCTTCGCCACTGTTCCCCAATTGTAACAGGTTGAGGGTTAGCTCTGCCCGGCGGCTCCCTTATCGCTATAAAGGCCCCCATCGCCGGAGCAGTTATGAGGCAATACAAAGCAAAGAGAATAGCGAAGTTTTTGGGGAAAGGAGGGCTGGAAAAACTCAACACCTCCTTTACAATCCAGCCAGCGCTTATTCCCAGAATTCCTCCCAAAAGGAGCCTCAGGGCGAAGAGGCTTCCGAGGCGCCGCGGGGAAACGGTTTTAGCCGTTACCTCGAAGAAAGCTATGCCCGCTATTCCCGATACGAGCCTCGCCAGGAGGTAAAGAGAGAAAAAGGTGGCCAGAAGCACAGAAGAGCTATCGGTGAAAAAGACTGCCAGGGCCAGAAACAACCAGGCTGCCAGTCGGATGATCGCTGTATAGGTGTAACTCGGCATCTTCCTCTCCATCCGCTGCACGTAAGTGGAAACAAAAATTTGAGGAAGATACCATCCTGCGTCCCCGAGCGGGGCCACCAGCCCGGCAAGAAAATTGGAAGAACTAAGCTGGCTCACAAACCAGGTGAGGACAAGGTATGGGTCGATAAGCCTTTCGGCGAAATTGAAGAGGGCACCGTTTATGACATTGAGGTAAAAGCTGCGCCTTTCTTCTCTATCCATGATTTAGGGCCTGCGTTTGCGAGAAAAAACAAAAGCCAGGAGGAAAAAAACAGTAGCCACAAGGACTATTGAAGCCCCCGATGCTACACCCAGATAGTAAGAAAGGTAAAGGCCTATTATTCCCGAAACAACCCCTATGGCTGCTGAGAGCGCCATCATCGCTGGCAGACGATTAGCCAGAAGGTAAGCTGTGGCGGCTGGAGTAATAAGCAAAGCCACCGCCAGAGCTACCCCTACCGTCTGGAGGGAAACCACCACCGTAACCGAAATCATGGCTAAAAAGATGTAATTGAGAAGGTCTGCCTTTATCCTCAAAGTGGAAGCCAGGATGGGGTCGAAAGCCATGACCATGAACTCTTTGTAAAATGCCATCACTGTAATGATAACGGCCGCCCCGAGACCAGCGATGAGAGCTAAATCTCCCCACGAGACAGCCAGCACGTTCCCGAACAGGAAATGGGCGAGATCCACTGCGTAGTTCCTCACCGAAGAGATTATAGCTATCCCCAGTGCCAGCATTCCAGCAAAAATTATGCCTATGGAAGCATCTTCCCGGAGCTTTGTTTGCTTGCTCAAAGCTCCAATTCCCAGAGAAGCAAGGATAGCAGCAACGATGGCTCCCCAGAAGATAGGGCCCTTTGCCCCTTTACCCAGAAGGTAACCTATAGCCACTCCTGGCAAGATTGAATGGGCCAGGGCATCCCCGAGGAAAGCCATACCCCTCAGCACCACGTAACTCCCTACAACCCCGCACACAATGCCTACTATAATGGAAGCAATCAAAGCCCTGACCATGAAGGGGTACACAAGAGGTGCAAGCAAGAAATCCATCACCATTCTCCCCGATTGCAGCAAGTATCGCCTACTATCCTGAAGCCTTCAGGGGTTTGGAGGAACTGAAGGTGACCGCCGTAAGCCTGCTTGAGAAGCTGGGGAGTAAAGACCTCCTCGGGGCAGCCAAAACCCAGAAGGCGGCGGTTAAGGAGCATAACTAAGCTAAAATGCTGGGAAGCCAATTCTAAATCATGGGTGGCTATGATTATGGTGACATCCCGGTGATTGAGAGCTTTCAGGATCTGAAGTATCTCTTCGTGGGATGGGGCATCCAGGCCGTTAAAGGGCTCATCCAGGAGCATAAGCTCGGCCTCCTGCGCCAGAGCCCGGGCGATAAAAGCTTTCTGCTGCTGTCCACCTGATAGTTCCCCTATCGGGCGGCGGGCCAGCTCCGCAAGGCCCACCATTTCCAAAGCCTTGTACACCAGTTCCCAGTCCTTCTTCCGGGGCCACATCAGGGGGCCAAGCTTGGCAATGCGCCCCATCATAACCACGTCAGCTACGGTGGCAGGGAAACTCCAGTCCACTTCGCTTCGCTGGGGGATATAAGCTATGCAGACGTGCCCCCCTGGTTCATAGCCATAAACCTTTATCTCTCCTTCCTGAGGCTTTATAAGCCCTGCTATAGCTTTAAAGAGAGTGCTTTTGCCCGCACCGTTTGGCCCTACTAAAGCGACAAAATCCCCCTTTTCCAGCGAAAAAGAAATTTCTTCCAGAGCTGTAACCCCGTTGTAACGGACAGTAACCCCTTTCAGTTCCAAGACGGGGGTGCCAGTTCTGTGCTCAAGGCCCTTGCATTTAAAGGGCATCATTTTAATGCCTCCACTATAGCTGAAACATTGTATCGCATGAGTTCAAAGTAAGTTGAAGCAGGCCCTCCCGGCTGAGAAAGAGATTCTATGTAAAGTGGTATCACCTTTATCCCTGTATCCTGAGCAATCTGTTCGGCCATCTTCGGGCTGGCGGAAGCGCTAACGAAAATAGCCGGCACCTTCTCTTCCTTAATCAATTCAATAAGTTCGGCAATGTCCTGAGCTGATGGTTCGGCAAGGGTCGTAACTCCTGGGATGATGGTTCCCACCTGCTGGAACCCGTAGCGCCTGGCGAAATACCCGAAAGCCATATGGTCCGTAACCAGCTTGCGGCGTTCCGGCGGCACACCTTCTACCTTTTCTTTTATCCAGGTATCAAGTTCCAGGAGTCGCCTCTCGTAATCCGAGGCCTTTTTCTGGTAAAGTTTTGCATTTTGTGAATCCACCTTCCCGAGAGCCAAGGCAATATGCTGGGTCCAGGTAATAACATTGATGGGGTCAAACCAAACGTGAGGGTCCACTCTAAACTCATGCTCATGTTCTTCGTGGCTCTCGCCTTCAAAGGGCAAAAGCTCTATCCCTTCTGAGAGGTCCACAATGAGAGCATCAGGCGAAGCGTTTTCCAGCAACCGTTTTAGGAAAACCTCTTCAAGGCCTGCTCCGTTGATGAAAATAATGCGGGCTTGAGAAGCTTTAATCAAGTCCTGGGGCGATGGCTCGTATGAATGAGGGTCAACTCCAGGAGGTAAAAGGACGAAAAGCTCAATAGCATCTCCTCCTATCTCCCTGACCACATCCCCTATAATGGAATTTGTAGCTACGACCTGAACTTTCTCCTTCGTGGAAGGCTTCGGAAAACAACTTCCCAGGAGGAGGACTATAAAGACCACGAATCTAAGCATAATTTCCTCCCGAACTTAGAAATCTAAACCTCAGTATAGCACAACCTCAGGGAAGGAGCAAAGAACTTAAAACCTTGCCTTTAGAGACCGCTACCAGATGTCAGGCGAGCGAACCTCAAGCCCACGAGAGTGGGGAAAATCGGAGGATCCAGGGGGAAAAGCCCCCTGGCAGGGGGTCTGGGGGATGTGCCCCCAGAAACCTTCAAAAAGGGAGCGATCAGCCAACCCTTGCACCCCGCCCACGAGTGGGATCCGGAACCGTGGCGAACCCTGAGCCCACTAGGGGGAA
>JANXAG010000014.1:0-7500 GCA_025062375.1 Anaerolineae bacterium
GGAACCTGGTCGTTATTATAAACCATGACTGAACCCGGGCCAAAAGAGGCGCTCGGTGGAATAAACCTGGTGCAGCAAAAGTTCAACATAAACCAACTTAATTCCAGGTCTCTCTTTTTCCCGATACGAAGCAAAATTCTCAGAGGCTAATTGCACCGGGGATTCACGTCATCCTGTAGGGGCGCCCACTTCGCCTCATCTGCGACCGGAGCCTTGATGAGTTGTGCGCCCTCTACGCCTTACGGGAGCTGGCGCAAAGTCTGGTACGGCTGCCTCTACAGCTTTCTGGGTGGGAAGCAGGGTTGAAGAGTGAGTGGGACGGGCTCTATTTAGTGCTGAGGAGATGTTATAGCCACCCTACGCCGCGGATGTCCCCTGAGTTGTGGGCAAAGTCAAGCTTCTGAACCGTTGAGGTTCTGGAAGTTTCTTGGTAAAATAGCCCAAAAGGACTATCGTAGGAGGTAACCATGGGTATAAGGGTGGGAATCCTTACTGTTAGCGACAGAGCTTCTAAAGGAGAGTATCAGGATTTAAGTGGGCCTGAAGTCCGCAAGCTGGTAGAAGAAAAGCTTGGAGCAGAGGTTGTAGCAGAAGAGATCGTGCCGGATGAGAAGGGATTAATTGAAGAAGTGCTTAAAAGGTGGGCCGATGAATTGGATTTGGAACTCATTCTGACCACAGGGGGCACCGGATTTACTCCAAGGGATGTAACACCAGAGGCTACCAAAGCCGTGATTGATAAAGAAGCACCGGGTCTTGCTGAAGCTATGAGGGCGGCAAGCCTCTTGAAAACACCCCATGCTATGCTGAGCCGAGCCGTAGCCGGAATAAGAGGCCGGACGCTTATAGTTAATCTACCCGGAAGCCCAAAAGCTGCCCGGGAAAACCTTGAGGTGATCCTCCCGGCTCTACCTCATGGCCTTGATCTCCTCAGGGGGCGAGAGACTCACCATTGAAAAGCCTGAGAAAGTCCAGCGCCGATTCCCACATGGAAACGTTGTTGAAAAGGCAGTAAACTTCACTAAAGGGCTTGCATTGTTCCTTGAGCCAGAGCAAATCCTCATTAGTAAAACGATAACTATATCCTGTTTTCCCGTGAAGCCGAAAGTAAGCCAGCCCTGAAGTAACCGGCAAACGCTGAAAAGGGTCCACGCAGTGGACAAGCTCTAATTCCTCGCACAGCCTCTTTATTAACGAATTCTCCCATTCGCCCCGCGGTTCCCAAGCAAATACGAGCCCTTTCCTGGGAATTGCTCCGAAAAAAGCTCTCATGTTCGCAATGTTTTCATCGGTAGGAACAAAGGCCGCTGGACATTGGAAAACTACCACCCTGGCTTCCAGCGCTTCAGCTATGGCCAGAGTGGTTTCCCAGGCCTGGAAAACTTCAGAGGTTGGGCGAAAGAAACCATAACGGTAGGTTTTATCTCCATCAATCTTAAGACCAGCTTTTCTATAAGTGGGGCTCGATGGAGGATGAGTTATTAGCTGCCAGGCCTTGAGGGTGAATTCAAAATCGGGCGGAGCCTCCTGACGCCATTTCTTGGCGGTTTCCAGCATGGGAGGCTTATAGAAAGTGTTTTGGACTTCCACGAGGTGGAAGGTTTCATAGTAACGGGATTTGGCCGCGGGGAAACCGCAACACCCTACTTTAACCTTCACGGCTTTTATCCTTTTCCATGAGCTCTTCGGCTAAAGCTCTGTAAGCCATAGCACCGATGGATTTGGGCGCGTAAACATTTATAGGCTCGCCGTGGCTCGGAGCTTCGCTGAGCCTTACACTGCGGGGGATTATGGTCCTGAAAACGTAACTCTTAAAGTGAGAGCGCACATCCTGAACTACCTGCTTGGCTAAAGTGGTGTGGGGGTCATACATGGTAAGGACAAGGCCAGCGATGCGGAGGCTTGGGTTCAGGTTGTCTTTCACGAGGCGGATGGTTTTCATAAGCTGGGCAAGGCCTTCCAGGGGTAAGTATTCGCATTGTACGGGTATTATCACCCCCTGGGAAGCTACCAGGGCGTTCACCGTGAGAAGCCCGAGGCTTGGGGGGGTGTCTATGAAAATATAATCGTAACGCCCAGCTATAGGAGAAAGGGCCTTCTTGAGACGTTGCTCTCTGGCTATCATCCCCACCATTTCCACTTCCGCCCCAGCTAAGGCCGGGGATGAGGGCACTATATCCAGCCGCAGCCAGCGGGTAAGAGTTACGACTTCAGCGATGGGCAAGCCTTCTATGAGCACATTGTAGATGGAAAGGGGTAAAGAATTTTTGTCTATTCCCAGACTTGAAGTGGCATTGGCCTGGGGATCAATATCCACCAGCAGGACTTTTTTTCCTGCTTCAGCGATGAAAGCAGCAAGATTAACAGCCGTGGTAGTCTTACCTACTCCGCCCTTTTGATTGGCTATGGCGTAAATCACTCCCATCCGTTCCTCACCATCCACTCTTCAACGGTTTTACGGTCAGGTATCCCGCTCACCCCCGGGGCTTCCACCGAGAAAGAAGCCACAGCATTAGCGAAGCGAGCAGCCCTGCGGGGATCACCGGTTTCATGAAGGCGTATAAGGAAAGCAGCTGCGAAAACGTCTCCCGCCCCGGTAGGGTCCACCATTCTGGCAGGTCTGGCTGGAAAATGTTCTCTTTTTCCCCTCCAGTAAAGGGTAGCTCCTTGCTCGGCCTGGGTGAGCACGAGGATCTCCACAAGGCCCGCATACTCCTCCACAACCCTCAAATCATACTGCACATCTTCCTCGCTCAGAATTAAAGCCTCAACTTTAGGCAGAATCCGGTGAGCCTCTTCCCAGACCCGATACCGAACCAGTCCATCGTCATCCCAGCACCGCATCCAGCCCTGAGGGGTTACCCCTACCAGAGAATTGGGGAAAAGGTTTACTATCCCTTCGTCCACTTCCATGGCCACGGGCCCTATCAGGACGATGGGGACCTCAAGCCAGGGAGCAGGAATGCTGGAGGGCATTATCTTACCGGCTACCTCTCTGATAAATTGAATCCGTGCTCCACTGAGGTAGAGGTTCTGGAATGTGGTAGTAGTTGAGCTATCAACCTTAAAAGCTTCTATCCCTTTGAGAAATTCTTCCAGAGCCAGGTCGTCACCTGCGCAGGTTACTATGGCAGTCCTTTTGCCTAAATTTCGGGCAGTTATGGAAGCATAAGAAGCTGTCCCTCCAATGGTCCAGCCTCCAGGAACCAGGTCCTTAGTAACGTGGCCTATAACTAAAAATTCAGGGGTCTGCTTCATTGGCCCTGGTTTTTCAAGAAGATGGTGACCCGGCGCTTTTCCCCTTCGCCTATGCTTTTGGTGGTGACGGTGGGGTGATTTCTGAGAGCGAGGTGGATTATCCGGCGCTCGTACGGCGGCATCGGTTCCAGCACTATGGTCTTGTGGGTTCTTTCCACCTTTTCGGCCATCCGAAGGGCGAGGCGAGAGAGGAATTTCCATCTTCTAGCCCGGTAATTTTCCACATCCACTATTATGTTGGCGTTCTGGCCTAATCTCTTGCTGACCATCGTCCGGGTCAAAAGCTGAAGGGCGGAAAGGATTTCTCCCTTTTTCCCTATCAGCAGGCTCAGATCGTGCCCTGTAAGGTTAAGGACCAGGGGTGGCTCTTCGCTTTCTTCTCCCACCATATCATGGCCAATTCTGGTGGTGACCCTGGCTCTGAAGCCCATCCTGCTCACCAGCCCCACCAGCATCTCCCTGGCTATTTCCTCCACGCTAAGGGGCTCTTTAACCTTTATCTTCACTCTCGCGGGCTCACTTTTAAGGAAAAACCACCCCCTTTTCCCTTCGGAAATTACCTCTATCTCTACCTCTTCCAGGCTTTTGCCCAGCTCGGCCAGCCCTTTATTTATGGCCTCTTCCACCGTTGAGCCGGTAACTTCAAGACTTTTTGAGGCGCTCGTCATGGGCTTTCCTCCTGGGAGGGGTGGGCTTCTTTTTCCAGCTTTCCATGAATATATACTGCTGGATCATCGTGAAGATGTTCATGACCACCCAGTATAGGCTTAAACCTGAAGGCACCTGGAGGGCAAAGAAGAAAAGCATAAACGGGAAGAAATACATCATCTGATTCATGGTCGTCTGCTGGGGGTCAGAGGAAGGAGGCGTGCTCATCTTCTGGACCGCAAATTGAGTCACCAGGGTGAGGATAGGAAGGATTAAGTATGCGGGCATATCGGGCCACTGCCAGGCAGAGGGGGGCCAGAGCCATTCCAGCCCAATGGGCTTAGCCAGGCTCGGGATAAAGAAGAACCCCTCGGCTAAGACTCCTTCCTGGGCCATATTGTAAAGGGCCTGGTATAGGCCAATCCATACCGGAAGCTGAACGAGGCTGGGTAAACATCCAGCCAGAGGGTTAACCTTAGCTTCCCGGTAAAGCTTCAGCTGTTCCTGAGCCAGTTTTTCCCGGTCCTTGCCGTATTTCTTCTGGAGTTCCTGAAGTTTGGGCTGCAGGTCCTGAAAGGCCTTCATTGCCCGCATTTGCTGGATGTTAAGGGGCAAAGTCAAAAGTTTTATGATAAGGGTGAAAACGATGATCCCAAAGCCGAAAGAATAAGGTATGCCTGCCGATGCTATGGACTGGCTGAGGAAAGTTATGCTTTCCCTTATAGGAGTTACAACAATCAGGTCCCACATTTCTCTCTTCTCCTAAGGAACAGGATCATATCCGCCTGGATTCCAGGGGTGACATCGACCAATGCGTTTTATCCCTAACCAACCGCCTTTCAAAAGGCCATAGCGTGCTATGGCCTGGTAAGTGTACTCGGAGCAGGAGGGATAGAAACGGCAGGTTGGAGGGAATAGCGGCGAAATAAATTTTTGATAAAAGCGGATTAAGAGAAGGACTGCTCTCTTCACTCCTTTTTCTCCTGCCAGAGTTTTGCTTTCCGGAGAACTTCTCTCACAGCTTCCTGGGCATCTATGAGAGAGGCTTTGGCCAGGCCTGCTCTAGCGATGAAGAGAAGATCCCATCCCTTTTTGATGTGGTGCTGATTCAACCTGACGGCTTCCCTGAGGAGCCTGCGAGCCCGATTGCGATGCACTATTTTCCCTATTTTCCGGCTGGAGGAAAAAGCCACCCGCAACTTTCCAGGCTCTCCCGGTAACCCCAGAAGCACCACATAAGGATTGCTCCAGGCCTCTCCCCCGCGTCTTATCTCTTCCACCCGTTTGGGGTCCCTAAGGCGAAGGTGCCAGAGCTTGAACCTCATCAATCAACGGTAAGACGCCATCGTCCCTTTTGACGCCTGGCTTTCAGGACTTTTCTTCCTCCCTTTGTCCTCATTCTGGCCAGGAATCCGTGAACTCTAAAACGATGCCTCACTTTGGGTTGATAAGTTCTCTTGGGCATTTTCCTGATTCACCTCCCTTTCACCCTTCAAGGTGGCGATTTATAGCTTCCAAAAGCTTGGCTTTAGGCATGTAACCAATCAGCTTTTCAACAGGCTTTCCGCCCTTGAAGAGGATAAGGGTTGGGATGCTCATTATGCCGTAGGAAACAGCAACAGAAGGGTTCTGGTCTACATTAATTTTAACCACTTTTAACTTGTCACCCATTTCTATGGCGATTTCTTCCACGAGAGGCGCCAGCATCCGGCATGGGCCACACCATTCAGCCCAAAAGTCCACCAGAACTGGGATTTTCTCTTCCAGAACTTCTTTTTTAAAGGCTTCAGCGTTTACTTCCAAAGGCTTGGTCAATCTACCACCTCCTGAGAAAGAGCTTGAGGGTTTTAATCAGATTTTCCTTATTGGCTTCACCCATGCACCGCTCAATATACCCATCCACCAAGTCCATAGCCACGCTTTCCAGCGCAGCTCTGGCTGCCATAAGCTGGGTGAGGATTTCGCTGCACTCGCGTCCTTGCTCAATCATCTCCCTTATGCCCCTTATCTGGCCTTCTATCTTCACAATCTTTTTCAGGATTTCTTCCATCCTTAGCTTTCTCCAGTGCTTCCTTGAGGGCAGGAGGTATTGGCACAGGTTTACGGTTCCCTTTCATATCCACAAATACCTGGACTGTTCGGCCTTGAGCCAAGAGCTTTCCGGTTTCCCCGTTGATAACCTCATAAGCCAGGACAAAGCTGGTGTTTCCGACATCCTCAACCCATGTCCTAACTTTGATCAGCTCGTCGAAATGAGCCGGGGCCAAATACCGGCAGGAAGCTTCGGCTATGACAAAGCCAATCCCTGCTTTTTCCGCTTCGGCATAGCTAAAACCCAATGACCTGAGGAAATTAACCCTGGCTACTTCAAACCAGACGAAGTAATGGGCATAGTAAACTACGCCCTGGGCATCCGTTTCGGCAAACCTCACTTTCAGTTCTACTTCTCCGATCATGTCCTTCTGGAATTACTTTCAGATTATATCTTAATGGCTCCCAAAAGGCAAACCGCAGATAAAAAAAGAAACCCCTGGCAACGACCTACTTTCCCAGGGGCTCGCGCCCCCAGTATCATCGGCGCTGGCGGGCTTAACTTCCGGGTTCGGAATGGGACCGGGTGTTTCCCCGCCGCTATGGTCACCAGGGGTTTCTTTTCTCAAGCTTTAGCGCCCTAAAAGCTGAATAGGATGGGATTTCGGAGCGGGCTTAAAGAGGGACAAGCCCTCGGCCATTAGTACCGCTTGGCTTCACCCGTTGCCGGGCTTCCACCTGCGGCCTATCAACCTGGTAGTCTCCCAGGGGCCTTACCCGGCTAAGCCGGTGGGGGGCCTCATCTTGGGGCGGGCTTCCCGCTTAGATGCTTTCAGCGGTTATCCCTGCCGGACATGGCTACCCAGCGGTGCTCCTGGCGGAACAACTGGTACACCAGAGGTCCGTCCACCCCGGTCCTCTCGTACTAGGGGCAGCTCCCCTCAAGCCCCCTGCGCCCGCAGCGGATAGAGACCGACCTGTCTCACGACGGTCTGAACCCAGCTCACGTGCCCCTTTAATGGGCGAACAGCCCAACCCTTGGGACCTACTCCAGCCCCAGGATGGGACGAGCCGACATCGAGGTGCCGAGCCTGGCCGTCGATGTGAACTCTTGGGCCAGACTAGCCTGTTATCCCCGGGGTAGCTTTTATCCGTTAAGCCACGGCCCTTCCACGCGGAACCGTGGGATCACTAAGCCCGGCTTTCGCCCCTGCTCGGCTTGTAGGCCTCGCAGTCAAGCCCCCTTATGCCTTTGCACTCAACGGCGGGTTTCCATTCCGCCTGAGGGGACCTTTGGGCGCCTCCGTTACCCTTTAGGAGGCGGCCGCCCCAGCCAAACTGCCCACCTGGCACTGTCCCCCTGCCGGATTACGGTCAGGAGTTAGGGCCAAGACTTAACCAGGGTGGTATTTCAAGGGTGGCTCCATCCAGGCTGGCGCCCAGACTTCTCAGCCTCCCACCTATCCTACACAGGCTAAGCCCTAACCCAATGCCAAGTTGCAGTAAAGCTCCACGGGGTCTTTTTGTCCTGCTGCGGGTAGGCCGCATCTTCACGGCCAGTTC
>JANXAG010000014.1:12500-47596 GCA_025062375.1 Anaerolineae bacterium
CCATATCTGGCCAAGAAGGCTCTGCTGCGCCCACTGGGCCAGCATCACCCAGACCCAGAAGTGGCCGAAATAGAAAGAGAAATTCTAGAAAGGGTTAACAAGCTGGGCATTGGCCCTCAAGGCTTCGGGGGAAGGATTACCGCTTTAGCCGTCCATGCTGAAGTGGCCCCCTGCCACATCGCCAGTTTACCAGTGGCCGTTAATATTCAGTGCCACAGCGCACGCCACAAGGAAGCTGTAATTTGAGGAGGAGCCATGAAAATCCATACCCCCCTTACAGATGAAGTGATTGAAAAACTGAGGGCAGGCGATAAAGCAGAATTAACCGGAATAATTTACGTAGCAAGGGATACCGCCCATAAACGTCTTGTAGAAACCCTTTCCAGAGGAGAGCCCCTGCCCTTTGACCCTAAAGGCCAGGTTATTTACTACATGGGACCATCTCCAGCTCCACCGGGAAAGCCAATAGGTTCTGCAGGCCCTACCACCTCCGGCCGGATGGATCCCTATACTATCCCGTTACTGGAAGCCGGGATAAAGGGAATGATTGGCAAAGGAGAACGCTCCCCTCAAGTTAAAGAGGCCCTTAAAAAATTTAAAGCTGTATACTTTGCAACTTTGGGGGGAGCAGCCGCCCTGCTCGCTAAACGAATAAAAGAAGCGCAGGTCATAGCCTACGAAGACCTGGGAGCCGAGGCAGTCCTGCGCATATACGTTGAAGATTTCCCTGTGATTGTAGTAAACGACATTTATGGGGGAGACGCTTACGAAACAGGAAGAGCAGCGTACAGGTTAGTCTGAAATGCCTTCTCAAAAAGTTCATGACTTGAGCTGCCTGGCGGCGGCGAGTATCATTGCCTCAGCCGGATTAGTTTTCTGGAAAGTGCCTCTCTTCGCCGTTTCAGTTGGAACGGCTATGGGGACTCTGATTCATCCAGATTGGGATTACGCTGAAGCCAGAGGTGTTATAGCGGAGCTCGGGCCGTTCAGGTATTTCGTTAAACCCTATGGCCTTTTCGTCCCTCACCGCCACTGGTTCTCGCACCTCCCGATGGTGGGAACTCTCGGCCGAGTTCTATACATAATGTTGCCATTCTTTATCCTGGATTTCTCTCTTCTCTCGGGGAATCCGACCCTCGATATCCTGCGCAACCGTTATTTCTGGTTCGGCCTTTTAGGGCTGTCCCTGGCCGACACCATCCATTTTGCCTTGGACATGGCTCAAACCGGTTTCAAGCGTTTCCTCCGCCAGCTCATAAGTGGTGTCAAGGAGAACGTCTGATGGAGATAACCTGGCTGGGCCATTCGTGCTTCCGGATAAAGGAAAAGGGCGTGGTGATAGTTACCGACCCTTACGACGAAGCCATAGGTTTGACTTTACCCGCCATCAAATCTGACATTGTTACTGTTAGCCACTATCACCCTGGCCATGGAAACTGGAAAAAGGTCAAAGGGAACCCCAAACTCCTGGATAGTCCGGGAGAATATGAGATAAAAGGAGTTTTCATTACTGGCATCCGAACCTATCATGATGCTCGCCAAGGTAAAGAGCGCGGTAAAAACATCGCTTTCCTCTTTGAATTCGAGGACATAAGTGTCTGCCACCTGGGAGATATAGGCCACATACCTGATAAAGAGCAGCTGGAAGCCTTAAACCACGTGGACATCCTTTTAGTTCCCGTGGGAGGGGTATCCACGGTGGGGCCAGCCCAGGCTGTGGAAATCGTCCGATTGCTGGAGCCTTCCATAGTAATACCCATGCACTATCATGTGAGAGGGCTGGCCTTCAGACTTAATTCGGTGGAAAGGTTCTTCAAAGAGCTGGGGCTTTCCGTGCCTAAACCTATGGATGTCCTTAAGGTTACAAGCCAGAGCCTGCCATCGGAAACCCAGTTTTACCTTCTGGAAAGAAGGGAATGAACGCATGAGGAAGCTTGCTCTTTTGGCCTCCATCCTTATAATCCTGACCGGATGCACCTCATCTCCATCCGATCCAGCGAAACTGATGGAAGAAGGGAAAGCTAAGATGGAGGCCGGCGATTTTAGGGGAGCGGCCGAAACCTTTGAAAAGGCAATAAAAGCCGGAGCTACCGGCCCCGAGGTTCACTTTTTCCTGGGAAACGCCCGTTTTCAGCTGGGAGAAATCGACGCAGCCATAGAAGCCTACACTAAGGCTTTATCCCTTGAGCCAAAACACACAGGGGCTTTGAGCAACATCGGAACTGCTTACTATACAAAGGGCAACTTTGATGAAGCTATTCGTTATTACCTCAGAGGCCTTGAAGTGAACCCCAATGATGCCGAACTCCATTACCTTCTGGGGGCAGCCTACATTCAGAAAGGTTTACTGGATGACGCTCTCAGAGAAATGGAGGAAGCGCTCAGGCTCAAACCATCCCTCCCCGAACCCTATTTTGGCCTTGGCGTAATTTACAAACTACGGGGAGAAAAGGAGAAAGCTGTAGAAGCTTTTGAAAAATTCTTGAGAACCGGTCCACCGCAAGATCCTAAAGCTGTAGAAGAAGCCAAGAAGATGCTGGAAGAACTGCGATAGGAGGGTAAAGATGCCCGCGAAGGAAATAATCCCCAGGGTCGAAATGCCCCGACAGGATCCCAAAATCCGAAGGCGCAATTTCGACGAAGTAGCCTTGGGTTATGACTACGAGATGGCCCTCAGGGAGGCTTCCCGATGCCTCCAGTGCAAAAAGCCGAAATGCGTGGAAGGGTGCCCTGTTAACATTGACATACCTGGCTTCATTTACCACCTTCGGGAAGGGAATTTGGAAGAGTCCATCCGTGTTCTCAAGGATAAAAACAACCTCCCGGCCATCTGTGGAAGAGTTTGCCCTCAGGAAACCCAGTGTGAGGAGGTTTGTGTTCTGAGCAAGAAATATCAGCCCGTAGCCATAGGACGGCTGGAACGCTTCGTGGCGGATTGGGATATAAAGCGCGGTTTCCGCGTCCCTGAAATCCCTAAACCCACAGGAAAGCGCATAGCAGTAGTGGGTTCAGGCCCAGCGGGTCTCACGTGTGCTGCAGATCTGGCCAGGCTTGGCCACAAGGTGACTATCTTTGAGTCCCTCCACGCGCCCGGCGGAGTGCTTATGTATGGAATACCTCAGTTCCGCTTGCCAAAAGAGATTGTCAACGTTGAAGTGGACTACGTAAAGGCTCTGGGGGTGGAAATTGAGCTCAACTGCGTGGTGGGCAAAACCTTAACTTTGGATGAAATTTTCAAGGAGGGCTACGATGCCATATTCTTAGGCACCGGAGCCGGTCTTCCTCTCTTTATGGGGATTCCTGGGGAAAACTACAACGGGGTCTTCTCTGCCAACGAATTCCTCACCAGGGTTAACCTTATGAGGGCTTACCGCTTCCCGGAGTATGATACCCCCATCATGGTGGGTAAAAGGGTGGCGGTAGTAGGAGCAGGGAACGTGGCTATGGATGCTTCCCGCTCGGCCCTGCGCCTTGGAGCTGAAGAGGTTATCATCGTTTACAGGCGGTCCCGGGAGGAAATGCCCGCCAGGGCAGAGGAAATAGAGAATGCTGAAGCTGAAGGGATAGAATTCATGCTCCTCACCAATCCGGTAGAAATCCTGGCCGACAGCAACGGCTGGGTAAGGGGAATGCGTTGCATCCGGATGGAGCTCGGAGAACCCGATGAATCAGGCCGGCGTCGCCCAATACCCATCCCTGGTTCCGAGTTTGAGATAGAGGTGGATATGGTAATAATGGCCCTGGGCACCAGACCTAACCCTCTGGTTTTCACTGATGCTGATAGACTTCAGCGAACTAAACACGGCACAGTTGTAGCTGACCCTGTCACAGGCAAAACCACAATGCCCAGGGTATGGGCTGGAGGAGACGTAGTCACGGGGGCGGCCACGGTCATAAGTGCAATGGGGGCTGCGAAACGGGCTGCTGTTGATATTCACTATTACCTTATCAACAATGAAACCGGATGGCCTCAGATAAAAGGAGGGTAATAGTTATACCTTAACCCGAAAGACTTCCTGGAATTCTGTAGAAAGCCCTCATTCTTAGGTTTTCTGGGGGCACATTCCCCAGGCCCCTTGCCAGGGGGCTCTGTCCCTGGACCCCCCGATTTTTTCCCACCCTCGTGGCCTCCGGGTTCGCCATGGTTAGGGTCCCACTCGTGGGCGGGATGCAGGGGTTGGCTGATCGCTCCCTTTTTAAGGTTTTGGGGGACGCCCCCAAAACCCCGGGATGGGGGCTCCGCCCCCCTCCACTCTCTGATTTTCCCCACCCTCGTGGGCTTTGGGTTTGCCACGGCTCCGGGTCCCACTCGTGGGTGGGATGCAAAGGGTGGCTGATCGCTCCCTTTTTAAGGTTTTTGGGGGACACCCCCAAACCCCCGGAATGGGGGCTCCGCCCCCCACCCTCATGGGCAGGTTGCAAGTGGTTAATCGCTCCTTGCTCTAAAATTTTCAAACGGCCTCTAACCCAGGGTTGATTTTTAGGTCCATTTGTGTTATAATGAAAATGCAAATCATTCTCAAATGGAGGAAAGCAATGGAAACCGCAGCGCCTCCCAAGCCCCTGAATGAAGTGGTAGACGGAAGAAAGGCCATAGTGAAGGAAATAAGGGGAGGGAGGAATATCGTGACTAGGATGGTCACCCTGGGGGTGATCCCTGGCACCGAAATAGAAATGGTCAGAAATCCAAAACACGGGCCTTTAATCATTAAAGTTAAAGGCTCTTACATCGCTCTGGGACAGGTAGAAGCAGCCAAAATACTGGTTCAGGAAGAAGAAAATGCAGGAATGCCACGATTTTCTTGACCTCGCCTTAAAGCCTCAAGCAGGGGAAAGGGTCCTGAAAGTAGCCCTCGCTGGACAACCCAATGTGGGTAAATCCACCGTTTTTAACATCCTTACAGGCCTTTCCCAGCATGTGGGAAACTGGCCCGGCAAAACCGTGGAAAAAAAGAGCGGTTACTGCCGCTACGGAAAATATCTTCTCCACATCGTAGACCTCCCAGGCACCTACAGCCTCACGGCTAACTCCGTGGAGGAAAAGATTGCCAGAGATTACATCATCAAAGAAAGGCCAGATGTAGTGGTGGCACTGGTTGATGCCGCCGTTCTGGAGCGAAACCTCTACCTTTTAGCCGAGCTCCTTCTGCTCCCGTCCCCCGTAGTTCTGGGGCTCAACATGATGGATGTGGCAGAGCAGCAGGGATATAAAATAGATGTAAGCGCTCTTCAGGCAGTTCTGGGAATCCCTGTGGTCCCCATGGTTGCTTCCAAAAACCAGGGGATAAGGGAACTTGTGGAGACAATAATCAAATTAGCGGAAGGCCTCGTTCCATACAACCCCAGACGCCCAGAAATAAAGGAACCCCATAGACCTGTTTTGGATAAGCTCAAAGGGCTCCTCAATGGCCTGATCCCGGAGCCATACCCCGTGGATTGGGTAAGCCTAAAACTCCTTGAAGGCGATGCCGAGGTCACTGAGCTTGCCAGGGAGAAGTTAAGCGGCGATAAATGGGAGGAGATAAGTGCGCTCCTTAAAGGGCATGAAGATGCCATCTTGGATATAGCCAGCGGCCGCTATGAGTGGATCAGCAGGCTCGTAAGGGTAGCCGTCGAAAGGCCGCGGATTGGACCTGTAACCCTTACCGAACGCCTCGACCGGATAGCTACTCACCCTCTGTGGGGACTTTTTACGGTGATCCTGGCCCTCGGGATTGTCTTCTGGCTCACCTACTCCATCGGTTCTCCCATCCAAAGCTGGTTAGAAGAAAAAGTGCTGATTTCCCTGACCGAGGTGGTCTCTTCTTGGCTGGCAGCTTGGGAAGCTCCTTCCTGGATAAGGGGACTGCTTATTGACGGAATCCTGGGAGGGGTAGGGACTGTCCTATCCTTTTTCCCGATATTGGCCGTTTTCTTCGCTGCCTTCGGTTTCCTGGAAGACATCGGTTACATAGCCCGAATAGCCTATGTACTAGACCGTTTCATGCACTGGATAGGGCTTCACGGTAAATCGTTCCTCCCCATCTTCATGGGGTTTGGATGCAATGTTCCAGCGGTGATGGGAACCAGGATAATTGAAGATCCAAAGGCTCGCCTCCTAACCATACTCCTGGCTCCCTTTGTCCCCTGCACTGCCAGAATGGCGGTGCTGGCCTTCCTAACTCCTGTCTTTTTCAAAGAAAAAGCTTTTCTTGTTTCCTGGGGCCTTATCCTTATCAACTTGGCAGTCCTGGCTCTGGTGGGTAAAGCCCTAAATGCTCTGGTTTTCAAGGAACGCATGGCTTTTATAATGGAATTACCCTTGTATCACTGGCCCAACTTCCGCACCATTGGCCTTATAACCTGGCACAGAACTGCAGCCTTCCTCAAAAAGGCCGGAACTGTAATTCTGGCTGTTTCAGCGATAATATGGACCCTTTCCTATTTCCCAACCGGTTCCTTTGAAAACAGCTTCTTGGCCAGCTTCGGAGCTATCCTTGAGCCTCTTGGCCGTCTGGCGGGGCTGGATTCCCGGATGGTAATAGCACTCTTGACAAGCTTCATAGCTAAGGAGAACGCTGTGGCCACCCTCGGCGTTCTGTATGGAAGCGAGGGAGAGGCTCTGGCTTCCGCCCTGGAAAAAGAAGTTCCCCTCAGCGCGGGCCTTTCCTTTCTGGTGATGGAGATGCTCTTCATACCCTGCGTAGCTACGATAGCTGCTATCCGCCAGGAGACAGGGGGCTGGCGCTGGACTTTGGCGGCGATAGGGCTTTACCTGGTTATATCCTTCCTGGCCGGGATCGCCGTTCACCAGATTCTTTCGCAATGGTGAAAGGCATGATCGAAGAACTTCTTAAGCGACGGAAGCGGGATTTAAAGCTTGCAGCCCTGACCGGGGCAGGTATTTCAGCCGAAAGCGGCATTCCCACCTTCAGGGGTGAAGAGGGCCTCTGGAAGAGGTATCGCCCTGAAGAGCTTGCTACTCCCGAAGCCTTCGCCAGGAACCCAGCCCTGGTGTGGGAGTGGTACGACTGGCGCAGACAGATTATCGCCAGAAGCAAACCGAACCCGGCCCACAGGACTCTGGCGGAAATGGAGGAGGCCTTCCCTCATTTCACCCTAATAACCCAGAACGTGGATGGCCTCCATCAGGCGGCCGGAAGCAAGAGGGTTCTGGAACTTCACGGCAATATATGGCGGGTCCGGTGCGTCAAAGAAGGTATTGTTATGGAAAACCGGGAAGTGCCTCTCAGAGAAATCCCACCACGATGCCCGTGCGGAGCCCTCCTCAGACCGGATGTAGTGTGGTTTGGGGAAGCATTACCATCGGATGTGCTGGAAGAAGCCTTCAGAGCTGCCGGAGAGTGCGAAATCATGCTGGTTATCGGAACTTCAGCCGTAGTGCAACCAGCAGCTTCCATCCCCTTGGTGGCCTTCAGAAGGGGAGCCGCAATTGTGGAGATAAATCCCCAGGAAACACCCCTTTCTCCTTACGCCACAGAAACTGTAAGGGGTAAGGCGGGGGAAACTCTGCCCCTCCTTTGGGAAAAATGGAGATCCATTATCGGATTCTAACCACTACCGGGGCTTTCCTCCACAGCTTCTCCAGTTCGTAGTAGTCCCTCTGGGCCGGCATAAAGATGTGCAGTATCACATCTCTGTAATCCATCAGAACCCAGCCCGAGTCCGGTGTCCCTTCCACACCCAGAGGTGCTATCCCTTCGGCCTCAAGCTTTTCCCGCACTTCGCTGGCGATGGCTTCCAGTTGCTTCTCGGAGTCGCCAGTGCAGATGACAAAATAATCAGCCAGCGGGAAGATTTTTCTCAAGTCCAAGACCAATATATCGTAGGCTTTCTTGTCCATGATTAAATCCACAATGCGGTGCGCCAGTTCCAGGGAATCCAGATTCTCACCTCCTTTCTTCAAAGTTCAAAGGCCCTTCCTATCCCTCCGCTCTGAACCCCATCTCCAAACTCCTGCCTGGCGATGCGGAGGGCTTCTTTCCCGGAACAGTGACAGCCTATGAGCCTCTTTACCCCCATCTCCCTGAGCTTTTTCGCTATACGATGGACCTTGTGGGGTTTAAGCCCCATTACGTGCAATCCTCCTGCAATGATGGAGGGAGCTCTTCCGGCTATCTCCTCTGCTTTTCGAACCAGCTCCTCCAGACCGGGGTGAGCGCAGCCTACTACCATAAGAAGGCCTACAGGAGTTTCGGCTAGAAGGGCCATCTCGGGAATCCTGGAGCCCAGAGGGCCAGTGAGCCAGAGGCCATCCCCTAATTCCAGCGGCTCCTGGACTTCCTGAAGGCTCGCCAGTACCTGCCATTGGGCTTTCAGATCTGGTGGAACCGGCGAGGGAACGTAAAGGGTAATTCCCGGATTTGCCTGAAGAAAATCCACAAATCCCCCGTAATGGTCCAGGTGAAAGTGGGAAAGCACCGCTTCTTTGATGGCTTCTGGAGGGATGTTCAAGGCCTTGAAGGCAGGAAGCGGGGAAAGTGGGCCCGCATCAAATAGAATCCTACGCTGGTTTACCTCCAGGAGCGCCGAGAAACCCCAGCCTGGCTTTATTCCCCTATGGAGCGAGATGTTGTCAAAAAGGATTACAAGCTTCGCCATCAGAAAGGCATTCACTTCAGGATGTAGTAAGTGCCACGTTTATCGCCCACTTTAATAAGAATGCCCTTTTCAACCAGGTCAGCCAGGTCAAGGCGGAGGGTTTCAGCAGAAACATGGGGGCACAGAAGTCTGTACTCACGGTTGGTGATACGGCCATGCTGGCGGATATAGTTTATAGCTGCCAATTGCCTCTCGTTCATATCCAGTTCCCAGCGTGGAATGGGGGCCCTTTCCCTAACATTGTAGAGGATCACAGTAAAGGAAAAGGGTGTAGCCCTGAACTCTGGCGGAGGATGGCCAGCGTTCACCATCTCCTCAATCATCATATCAATCCCAAGCCCCAGCTCTTCTATGAAGCCCCAGTAGTAAAGGCCTGAGACTATCCTTGGGTTACGGGAAAAATGCTCCTCCACAATGTTATCCAGAGTTATATAGCCGGGAAGTCCTCCGGGGCTTGTAACTTCAAGGCGGTCATCGTACATTTTCACCTCAATGCGGCGGCCTCTGAGGCGGTAATCCCTATGAGCCACGGCGTTTACCAGGGCTTCCCTCACGGCAAAAGGAGGATACTCAGTGCGATCCTCCCGCACAAGCCCCCTGACCACTGCCTCCCTCTTCATTTCCTCCCATATGACTTCCCAGGCCCGCTCAATAACCCGGCACAGAGGTCCCCCTATTTCTTCTCTCCTTCCGTATCCGACCATCCCTTCCGGTCTTCTGGCCTCATTCCCCACAAAGCGCACGAAGACAAGGCTACTTTGGGGCAGGAAGAATTGGGGGTTGGTTCCAAACAGGAGAACCCCTGCCACTGTGGGCTCCCCCTGCCTGGTCAGAGCTCCTATTTCTTTCAGGATATCCTCTACCGTTCCCTGAGGGCGACGCCCACTTCTCTCTTCCCGCTTCTTCAGATATTCTTCAATGATCTCTTCGCTCAAATCCTCAAACGTTGCACCGGGGACGGGCTCCTCTTCATAGGCGCTTATGGGCTTTGTGGAAGCCAGCCTCCTTATTTCCTCCCCACTTAAAAGCTTGTTTTCCGCTCCAACTCTGAGGTAAACCCTTCCATCCTCAAGGCTGTGGAGATCAATGCTCCGGTGCACCAGAAGAGTTAGGACAGGGCCATAGGGAGTTTCAACCCTTTCCCAATCGGCTTTAACGGGGGGCCTGCATTTCTTCTGAGCCAGGGTATAGATTTCTTCCACCTCTTCTACAGAGGACACCCCCAGAATCCGCCCCACAGGTTCCACCCCTATGTAAATCGTTCCCCCATCGGCGTTGGCGAAAGCGATGAGGGTTTCGGCCAGAGATTCAGGATCAGCCCGCGGCATGAATTCCACCAACTGCCCGGGCTTTTTATCCAGAACAAGAGCCCAATCTTCCATAGGCAACTCCTGCTCCTTTAACGCTTTCCCCTCTGCCCAGAGCGATGATGGCTTCCGGCACAGCTGGGCGGCTCTTGGATGGAACCTCCTCCGCCTTCATCCGCCAGACTTTACCTTTTTCCGAGAATGCCAGGAATTCATCCTCAGGACAAAGGGCTAAAGCCGCAACCACCAAACCCACCTTTTCCGGCTTCCCTCCATGGGCTACAACTCCCTGACCGTAACGGTGCTGGAAGGGGAAGAGGCTGAAAGCCACCCTCTTGGCATAACCTTTATCAGTCACTAAGAGGAGGAAACCATCGGGATGGATTTTTCCTGCACCGGTTACTCTATCGCCTTCCTTAAGTTTGATGCCTGAAACCCCAGCTGCGTCTCGGCCCATCGGGCGAACTTCAGAAGCTGGAAAGCGCAAAGCTAACCCGCTGGCAGTGACTATGAAGAGCTCATCCTCATCCCCCGCCAGAGAAATCGCTATAGGCCTGTCACCCTTTTCCAGCTTTATTACGGTGAGGCCTGAAGAGCGCATCGGCATATCTTTGAGGTCAAGTCTTTTGACCCTCCCCTGCTCCGTGAAAATCACCAGATAACCGTCGGAAAGTTTAGAGGGTAGGGCAAGGGCTGCTGCAGGGCTTTCCCCTTCGCTCAGGGGCAAGGAGAAACGTCCTTCAACCTGATAGGGCTTGAAGCTGTAAAGTCTACCTCTATCGCCTATCACCAGGACCTGGTCAACGCTCTCAGCCTTCAGGGATAGGGCGAGGGAATCTCCATCCACAATTTCCAGAGCCAGACTCTCTTTGCCGGCTTTGGATACCCTGCAGCTTCGGAAAGGCACCCTGTGCACGAAGCCCCGGGCCGTTATGGAAATGAGGAATTCTTCCCTTGCTACCAGATCTTCCTCTGTAAGAACCTCCACCTCCCGATAAAGAACCTGGGTGCGCCTGGGATCGCCGTACTTCTGAGCAAGCTCCAGGACTTCCTGCTTTATGAGTTCCAGGATTTTGCGAGGATATTTGAGAAGCTGCTCAAGGGCTTTTATCGCTTTGGAAAGCTCTTTGTGTTCTTCCTGGAGCTTCTGCCTTTCCAGGGCTACAAGACGCCTCAGGGGCATATCCAGAATGGCTTGAGCCTGAACCTGGGTTAGCTTAAAGCGCTCCATGAGCTTCCTGAGAGCAGTTTCGGAGGTCCGGGAACCTCGGATTATGTTAACCACCTCGTCCAGGTTAGCCAGGGCTATGAGGAGCCCTTCCAGGATGTGGGTTCTTTGGCGAGCTTTCTCCAATTCGTAGCGGGTTCGCCTGGTGATGATCTCTCGTCGGTGCTCAATGTAATGGCGAAGGAGCTCTTTGAGGGATAAAAGGACCGGTTCTCCGTTCACCAGGGCCAGCATGTTGATTCCGAAGGTCACCTGAAGTGGGGTGTATTTGAAAAGCTTGAGGAGAATGGTCCTGGGATCAGCCCCTCGCTTGAGCTCGATCACTATGCTCATTCCTTCCCGGTCGGATTCATCCCTCAGGTCGGCTATTTCTTCCAGGCGGCCGGTCCGGACAAGCTCAGCGATTCGTTCCAGGAGGGAGGATTTGTTTACCTGATACGGGATCTGGGTGACGATGATGGCGTAACGTCCGCCCTTTATTTCTTCTATTCGGGTTAGAGCTCTTACCGTAATTAAGCCTTTTCCGGTGGCGTAAGCGGCTTTGAGGCCTTCATAGCCCAGGACAATCCCACCGGTGGGGAAATCGGGGCCCTTTATGAACCGCATGAGGTCTTCCAGGGAGATTTCGTCAAACTTGTGGTAATTGTCCACCGCGAAGGCTATGGCCTGAGCCACTTCCTGGAGGTTGTGGGGTGGTATGCTGGTGGCCATCCCCACAGCAATGCCTGAGGAACCGTTAACCAGAAGGTTAGGGAGTTTGGCCGGGAGAACTGTGGGCTCTTTCAGAGAGCCATCGAAATTATCGGTAAAATCTACGGTTTCCTTCTCTATATCAGCCAGCATTTCCACAGCGATGGGGGCAAGGCGGGCTTCGGTATACCGCATTGCGGCTGGGGGGTCACCGTCAATGGAACCGAAGTTTCCCTGCCCATCGATCAGGAGATAGCGCATGGTAAAATCCTGGGCCATTCTGGCCATGGCCTCGTATACAGCGGCATCGCCGTGGGGGTGGAATTTGCCCAGCACTTCTCCCACGATTCGGGCGCTCTTGCGGTAAGGTTTATCGGGGCTTAGGCCCATTTCGTGCATCGTGTAAAGGATCCGGCGCTGGACAGGCTTCAGACCATCCCGGACATCGGGCAGTGCCCTGGAGACGATCACGCTCATGGCGTAATCCAGGTAAGCCCCTTTCATTTCTTCTTCAATGTCCACGGGTATAACGGTCCCGATCTCCACTTTCCCCTCCTTTTAAGGATTATACACGAATGGGGGGCAGGCTTCAAATTGCCGCCCATCTCTGATATAAATAAAAGCCAGGAGGCAGACATGAAACTGGTTCTAACGCGCCAGCATCTGGAAGAGATAATAGCTCATGCTCTGGAGGAAAGCCCCAACGAGGCCTGCGGGCTCCTTGGGGGCAAAGAGGGGCGGGTGGAAAAGGTATATCCCTTGCCCAACGTGGAAAGAAGCCCTGTCCGCTACAGGGCTGAGCCCGAAGCCCAGTTCAGGGCCATGACCGAGATAGAAGAAAAGGGCTGGGAAATTGTAGGAATTTACCATTCGCATCCCTGGGGTCCCCCTTATCCCTCGGGGGTAGACGTGGAAATGGCCTATTATCCCGAAGCCATTTACCTCATAGTATCCCTCGGTGATCCCCAGAGGCCTGTGGTTAAGGCTTTCAATTTGGCAAAGAGGCCGCCTGAGGAGGTGGAGTTAGAAATCCAGGGCTAAGATTTCGCCAGGTTTTTCACCATTATGCTTGGGGTAAGCTTAAGGGCGGCCATAGGCTTCTGAAGCAGGCCATCCAGGGAGGCCAGGAGACGCGCTGGCACGAGCTTTTTCAGAACCTGCAGGCGGAAGAAGGAGAGGGAGAGAGTTTCCACGGGGGTAAACCCAGCCCTTTTGAGGGCCATTTCCATCCAGGCCGGGTGGAAATCAAAGTGCATCCGGGCGAACTCCAGGGGTTCTGGGGAAAAGGGGCTGGGACACCGGCCCAACAAGTAGAGGATTATGGCTTTGAGATGCCTTTTATTGGCGTATTCCAGGATGAAGTGGCCTCCTTCCCTGGCTACCCGTCGGATCTCCGAGAGGGCAGCGTGGACATCAGCCACGTGGTGTATGACTCTCACCATCACCAGCGTGTCAAAGGTTCCATCGGGAAAGGGCAGGTTGTAGAGATCGGCCACCAGGAAGGAAAAGCGGGGGTCATGGCCGCAGCGTTCCCGGGCTTCCCTGAGCTGGGAAAGGGAACAGTCCAACAGGACAACCCTTTCCGCTCCGGAGTAGAGGTCGGCCAGCCGACCGAAACCAGCCCCAATGTCCAAAAGAAAGGAGCTCTTCCTGGGAAGAAGGCGCCTGAGGGCGATGCGCTCAGCTAGATCCTCATACTGCCTTTCTTTCCAGAACTCAGTGTAAGGAACGCCCTCGTAACTGCAGATGGGATGTTTCACGTGAAACATCACCAGACCCTCACCACCCTGGCGGTGGAACCGGAGGCCCCCTTGCTTACCTCTATCCTCACGGGGAACAATTCCTTCAGCTCCTCCAGATGGGTTATCACCAGGATTAGCTTAAAATCATCCTGAATGGAATTTATGGCTTCCACCACCCTTTCAAGCCCCTCGGAATCCTGGGTACCGAACCCTTCATCCACGAAGAGAACCGAGAGGGGGGCTCCCGACCGCCGGGCCAGAACCCTGGCCAGAGCCACCCTTATGGCCAGGTCTACCCTGAATTTCTCGCCACCGGAATAAAGCCCGTAATCCCTCGTCCCCTTTTCATCCGCTATCTTTATATCCAAGGTCTCCTTTACCTTGCCCCCCAGAGTGAACTTCTGGGTCTCAAAACGGATATCCATTCTCCCCCCTGTCATGAGGCTCACGAGCCTGTCGGCTTCTTCCTCGATCTCCGAAAGGACATTTTCAATTATCATGGCCTGGACCCCATTCTTCCCGAAGGCCTCCTCCAGCTCCTTGTAGAACCAGTTGTCTTTCTGGACCTGAGCCAGTTCCCTCTCCTTCTCCTCCTTTTCCAGCTGAAGGTCCTTTAAACGTTGGCGCCTCCCTTCAAGGCTTATAACCTCTTCCCATGCCTCATCCCTCTTTCGGAAAGCATCCTTTAACTCCCTATCCTTTTCCTCCCACTTCTGCACCACTTTCTCCCTCTCAGCCACCTCCTTCTCCAGCTCCCTGACCTTTCGATCCTCTTCCTCCTTGGCTCTCAACTTCTCCCTCAGCCTCTTTTCCCCTTCTTCAACAGACATTTCCTCCCGCTTAAGGCCCTCACGAGCCTCCTCCAGATCCTTAGCCCTCAATTCCCAGTGGCGAAGCTCCCTCTCCCTCCGGATCAGATGCTCACGCCTCTCCTCAAAAACCCTTAACTGGGAGAGGCTTTCCTTCAAAGCCTCCCTCTCAGCCTGCAACTCCGGAGCAAACTTCCCTTCCTGAAGGATTCCCTCCAGCTCCCCTATCCGAGCCTTGAGCTCCGTAAGCTCCTGGATTGCAGCCTCAACGCCCCTCTTCTTCTCCTCAAGGCGTCCTTTTTGGGCCAGCAATTCCCCTTTCGATCGGAGGGAGCTTTGCGCTTCCACCACCCTTGCCAGAAGCTCCTCTTTCTCCTGCCCCAGTTTTACAACCCGCTCCTCTCCGGCTTTAATTAAGGCCTCCCTCTCCTCAATGCGCCTCTGAAACTCCCTCAGAAGTCCATCCCGGCGGTGAGCTGTAAGAGGCTGGCCACAGAGAGGGCAGGAAGCCTCAGCTTCGCCCAGCATTTCCAGCTGCTCCTTCAGCTTCCGCAACTCCTCTCCAGCCAGTTCCCTCTCCCTTTCCAACTTCCCCATCTCCTCCTTTATGTCCTCCACCCTTGCTTCCCAATCCCGCACCTCCCTTTCAAGGTTTTCCATCCAGGAAAGCTTTTCCTCCAACTTACTCAACTCCAGCTCATAGCCTTCCAGAGCTGAGGCTTCGTTTTCCAGCCTTCTGATCCGCTCCTTTAGGTCCCTGAGCTGAGCTTCCAATCGGCCTTTCTCTTCGCTTATCCTGGCCTCCAGTTCTCCCGCTCTATCCTTCAGAGGCCTGAGCTTGCCCAGCTCCACTTCCAGCTCTTCCATCTCGCTGCGGACTTCTTGAAGCTCCTTAAGGCCCTTACGGATTTCTTCCTCTTCCTGGAGCACCTCTTTATATTTTTCAATGCTCCTCCTGCCCTCTTCTATCTTCTTGATTATATCTTCTATCTCCCCTTCCAGCTCCCTGACCTTCCCCTGGGCCTGGTTCAACTTCTCCATGCTAAGGTCAAGCTCCCACAGCCTCCTTTCAATTTCCTCCTTTTCTTTCTGCAATTTGTTGCAAAATTCCCGGAAATCTTCGTATCTTTTTCTGGATTCTTTCAGCTTTTCCTCCAGCCCATCCTCTTTCCCTATTTCCACCTCTATTTGCTTCAACCTCCCCTTGATTTCCGCTTCCTTCATCTCCCCCTCTTTCCGCTTTTCCTTCGCTCTCTCTGCCAGAAGCTCGTACTGTTCAAGGTTGAGAATTCGCCCCAACACCTCTTTGCGCTCAGCTGGAGACCTGGAGGTGAATTCCCCCGCCCTGCCCTGGACCAGAAAAGCAGAGTTTACGAAGGTATCATAATCCATACAGAGGATCCTCTCCACCTTCCTCTGGGTCTCCTTCAGTCCCGCCTCCGTGATGGGCAGATATTTTCCATTTTCTTCGTCCCATTGCATCAAGAAAAGCTGCTCTTTTGGGTTCCCGTGCTTATTGTATACCCTCTTTACCTTGTACTTAGTGTTGCCGGCAATGAACTCCAGCTCCACGCTCATACTATCAGCCCCGTGATGCACCAGATCTTGGGAACTACTGCTCCGGGAAGCTTTACCCCACAAGGCCCAGGTTATGGCATCCAGGAGGGCCGATTTCCCGCTGCCGTTTTCCCCACAAATGCAAGCTATGTTGATGCCTTGCAGGTCAAGCTCCGAACACTGATAGCTTAAAAAGTTCTCCATCTTTATCCTCAACGGAATCATCTCAGCCCCCTCCCTCAATTTCCACAGTTTCCCAAACTTGGGAAGATTTTACCTTCTGCTGCTGATTAAGTCAAAAAAATAAAAAAAAGGTAGTAGGCCCTGGGGATTCTGTGGAAATTGTGGAATACTTCTAACGCTGGCGGAGGTAATCCTTGAGAAGGGAAAGCTGCTTCCCCACTTTCTCGTCCGTTTTGAGAAGGCGGGAAATCCTTTCGTACCCGTAGACCACAGTGGAATGGTCCTTACCACCCAACAGCTTAGCTATTTGGGGAAAGGAGAGGGAAAAGCAATCCCTCAAGAGATACATCGCCACCTGACGGGCAAAGGTTACATCCCGGTCACGACGGGAGCTTCTGAGGTCCTCGGGAGAAAGATGGAAAAACTCGGCCACAGATTTTACAACTTCCTCAGGAGACAGGGTCTCTTCTCTCTCCTTCACTGTCCCGTTCAAGGCCAGAGAGACCGTCTCCAGGGTTGGTTTAGCACCCATGAAGTGGAGGTGGGCTATAACCCTATTGAGAGCACCTTCCAGTTCTCTCACATTGCTCTGAATCCTTGAGGCTATGAATTCTATCACTTCCTCTGGCAAATTCACCCCTCTCTGGCCGGCTTTGGCTTTGAGGATAGCGATGCGGGTCTGGAGATCCGGCGGCTGAATTTCTACCACAAGTCCCCCTTCAAACCTGGACCGCAACCTTTCTGCCAGAGGGTGGATAGTCTTGGGAGGGCGGTCGCTTGCGATTACGATTTGTTTCTGGCTTTTGTGAAGGGCATTGAAGGTGTGGAACAGCTCTTCTTGAACGCACTCTTTACCCGCCAGGAATTGGATATCATCCATGAGGAAAAGGTCTATAGAGCGATAGCGAGCCCGGAAGTCACCGGTGCGTTTGCTACGGATGGAGGTTATGAAATCGTTGGTGAAATCTTCGGCTGAAATGTAGAGGGCTTTACGGTAGTTCCTGGAGGCATAGTGGCCTATGGCGTGAAGGAGGTGCGTTTTGCCCAGGCCAACCCCTCCGTAAATGAAAAGGGGGTTATAGGCCTGATGCTCGCATCTGGCCACAGCCAGAGCCGCGTTGTAGGCCAGCTTGTTCCCGGGCCCTACCGTGAAGTTTTCGAAGGTGTAATCGGGATGGAAGGTGTAAGATTTAGCTTTCTCCCTTAAGAGGGGGGGAATTTCCCTCAGCTTCGGCGGAGGTGGTGGCTGAACTACAAAGTTTATCTCCACAGTCCTCCCCATGACGCTGGAAGCTGTCCTCTTTATAAGGCCCATGAGCCGGTTCTCCAGCCAGTCCTTGGCGAAAGCTGTAGGCACACCAATCACGAAGGTTCCGTCCTCATATCCAAGGAAAGTTGTGCCCCTGAGCCAAGTGTCAAAGGTGGCTTTGGTCATTTTGAGCTGTAACTCTCCCAGGGTGGCCTGCCATACTTCTTCCGGTTTCACGGGATTTCTCCCCCCTGCGCTTTCGGAAAAGCAAGATAAATTTTAGCCCCGAGGATCTCAGGTAGCAACAGGCCTCCCACAGGTAGCAATTTTATACCATAAGCTTACCCCACTAATCCTTGGGGGATGGTGCGAATTCACTGACTAAAGGGAGGTGCCCTGGGGCGATCGATCGGGCTAAAATTTTTAATCTTCGGGCAAAGCAAAAAAGAGCGAGCGTCGGGAATTGACCAGCCAGTGAAGGAAAATGCGTTCCATTGACATGGGGGAAAGCTCAGTGTTATAATGGAATCGGAGGGGAAAGTTTATGGAATTTAAGGATTACTATAAAATCCTTGGCGTGGATAAAAACGCCTCCCTGGAGGAGATAAAGAAAGCTTACAGGCGCCTGGCCCGGCAGTATCACCCGGATATGAACCCGGGCAATAAGGAAGCTGAGGCCAAGTTCAAAGAAATAAACGAGGCCTATGAGGTTCTTTCAGATCCTGAAAAGCGCCGCAAATACGATGCTATGCGAGAGAGCTGGTGGCAGTGGCAGAGGATGGGAGGATCACCCGAGTCCTACGATTGGAGCCGATGGTTCGGGCAGGGCTGGCCCGGGGAGACTTTCCGGGTGGAGTTCAGAACCCTTGAGGACTTGCTGGGGGATTTTTTCAAGACTTTCTTTGGAGATTTTGGCCTCGGAGAACGTTTCCGAACGGCGACTCGCGAGGAAGAAGCTACTATAACTATAACTCTCGAGGAGGCCTTTACCGGAACGACCAAAATTCTGGAAATAGATGGACGCAGGGTTGAAGTTAAAATACCGCCAGGGATTAAAGATGGCTCCCGTATACGCCTGGCGGGCCTTGGAAAATACGTGTATGGCCGTGGCTATCAGGACCTTTACCTAAAGGTTAATGTACAACCTCACCCAATTTTTCGCCGGGAAGAGGATAACCTTTACTGTGAAATCCCCATAGACCTTTATACAGCCATTTTGGGCGGTGAAGTGGAAGTCCCAACCCTTTCGGGAAAAGTCCTCCTCAAAATACCGCCCGAAACCCAGGTTGGGCAGGTATTCCGCTTAAGGGGGCAAGGTATGCCCAATGTCAATAATCCTTCGGTCAAAGGCGACCTTTTTGTAAAAGTAAAAGTTCAGCTCCCTAAAAATCTGACCTCTAAGGAGCGAGAGCTCTTCCGGGAGCTGGCAAAATTAAGGGCTGGGAGGAGATAATTATGCTGGAGCCCCTGCTGAATTATTCCCCTACGAAGAACCCGGTGGTTAGCCTTTACCTTAATACGGATATGACCCGGCGCCTAAAAGAGGAGGTGCTTTTAGTCCTCAAGGGCTTTCTGAAAGACATTTCAGACCGGGCAAGCCCTTACGATATAGAAAAAATCGAAAACTTTTTCACTCTCGAATACGATTGGCAGGCCAAAGGGGTGGCTGTGTTTTCCAGCGCTGAGGATGACTTCTGGCTCAATTATTCCTTTCCCAGGCCTTTCAACGATGAAATCCAGGTGCTCCCCGAGCCTTACATCCGCCCCCTGGTCCACCTTCTTTCCCTGCATGAGCGGTACGGCATAGCCCTGGTAAGCCGTGAGCAGGCCCGTTTCTTCAGCTTTAACATGGGGGAACTGGAAGAATTCGGTGGGATAAGCGGAACCATCCCGGGCAAGCATAAGCAGGGGGGCTGGGCTCAGGCCCGGTACCAGCGCCACATCGATGAGCATGCAGCTCAACAGCTGAAAAGCGCAGCCGAAGCCTTCGCACGCCTGTGGGAAAAAGAAAAATTTGACTATGCCATCCTGGGTGGAACAGAGGAAAACGTCAAAGCTTTCCGGGAGCTTCTCCCTCGTCCTGTTCAGGAAGCTATCGCCACAACCTTTACTGCTGATATAATGGCCTCGGTTTCGGACCTTAAGGAGGAACTTCTGGCCCTTATAGAGAATTTTGAACGCCAGCGGAATGAAGAGCTCGTTCGCTGGGCTATAACCGAGGCAGCTAAGGGCCGCAGGGCCACTTCAGGCCTTGATGATACCATTAACGCTGTAAGGGAAGGAAGAGTCAACATTTTGCTCCTGGATCCCGAGTTCAAGGCCCCGGGCAAAAAATGTCTCAATTGCGGCTATATGACCTCGCAGCAGATAGAGATATGCCCTGTATGCTCATTCACCCTGGATGAGAGACCCGATATTTTGAACGATGCCGTAGCTGAAACCCTAAGGAAAGGGGGAAAAATCGTGCCCCTTTCCGGGAATCGCAAGCTTGCCTCGGCGGGTCACGTTGCTTCTATTTTGCGATACTGAATTCAGGAGGTTGGAGAGATCATGTATCAGCTCGATCAATTTACGGAAAAAGCTCAGGAAGCTGCAATGCGCACCCATGAAATAATTCAGCGCTTCGGCCACTCAATGGCCGATACCGAACATATGCTTTTAGCTTTGCTGGAGCAGGCCAATGGCACCGTCCCCATGCTCCTGGAGTCTATGGGAGTTGATCCCTATGAAATGAGGAATGAACTGGAAAAAATCCTCAGGGCCCTTCCCCAGGCTCCGGCCTTCTATGCCTCTTTTTCAACAAGCCAATTCTATATGACCCCTCGCCTCAAAAAAGTGATGGATCTGGCAAAAGAAGAAGCCCGCCGCATGGGGGACCAATACGTTTCCACCGAACATATATTCCTGGCTATCGCCAGCGAGAGCGGCTCCCATGCAGCCAGGCTTTTAGCCCGTTACCGCATCACAAAAGCCGATATATACGAAGCTATAAAAGAACTGCGCAAAGGTCAGAAGGTGCTGGATCCAGATATGGAAAGCCGATATAGAATCCTGGAGCGCTTCAGCCAAGACCTTGTCCAGATGGCTTTGGAGGGGAAACTCGACCCGGTCATAGGGCGCGAGGCGGAAATAATGCGGGTTATACAGGTCCTTTGCCGGCGCATAAAAAACAACCCGGTCCTCATAGGAAAGGCTGGCGTAGGCAAAACCGCCATCGTGGAAGGCCTCGCCCAGAAGATAGCAGCGGGAGAGGTCCCGGAAATCCTCCAGGGAACCAGAATCCTCTCCCTGGACCTAGGAGCCATGATTGCCGGGACCAAGCTCAGGGGAGAGTTTGAGGAGCGCCTCAAAGCCGCTATTAACGAAATCAAGAACTCTCAAGGAAAGATCATCCTCTTTATAGACGAAATCCACACCATCGTGGGGACAGGGGGAGCTTTAGGGGCGATGGATGCAGCCACCATCCTCAAACCTGCTTTGGCCAGGGGAGAACTTCGCTGTATCGGGACCACAACCCCAGATGACTACCGCAAATTTATTGAGAGAGACCCAGCTCTGGAGCGGCGTTTCGCCCCTGTTTACGTGGAGGAACCTTCCATTGAGGAAGCCATTGCAATGTTAAAAGGCCTCCGTTCCCGCTACGAAGAGCATCACAGGGTTGTTATCACCGACCAGGCCCTGGAAGCCGCCGTAAGGCTTTCCCACCGTTACGTAACTGACCGCTCCCTACCCGATAAGGCCGTTGACCTCATCGATGAAGCGGCAGCTAAGGTGCGGATTGCTACCCTTAACCTTCCTTCAGACCTCAAAGAGATTCAGAAGAAGATAAAAGAGCTCAAAGCCCAGGAAGAAGACGCCTTCTCCTCCGGGAACTTTGAGCGGCATGCTCGGATCAAAACCGAGAGGCTTCGTCTTGAGGAAGAATTCCGGCGCAGGCACGAAGCCTGGAGAAAGGAAGCCGGAATAGATGAGGTGGTGGATCAGGAGGACATAGCTGAGGTTGTATCCACCTGGACAGGTGTCCCGGTATACAACCTTATGGAAAGTGAGGCTCAGAAGCTTCTCCGGATGGAAGAATATCTCCATCAGCGCATAGTAGGACAGGAAGAGGCTATTGCTGCCGTCTCCGATGCTATAAGGAGAGCTCGCTCTGGCCTTAAGGACCCACGCCGCCCCATAGCCACCTTCATTTTCCTGGGGCCATCAGGAGTTGGCAAAACCGAATTGGCCAAAGCCTTGGCCTGGTTCCTTTTTGACGATGAAGATGCTCTTGTCCGCATTGACATGAGCGAATACCAGGAACGCCACACTGTCTCGCGTCTCATTGGCGCACCTCCTGGCTATGTGGGTTACGAAGAGGGAGGCCAGCTTACCGAAGCCGTCCGCCGTCGTCCCTACAGGGTCATCCTCTTTGACGAGGTGGAAAAGGCTCATCCTGACGTCTGGAACACCCTTCTCCAGGTTCTGGACGAAGGCCGTTTGACCGATGGTCATGGACGAACGGTGGATTTTCGCAATACAGTCATCATTATGACTTCCAACATCGGCACAAGGCACGCTTACCGCAGTGGAACCATAGGTTTCCTGCGCTCAGAAAACCTCACCCCTGAGGAGAAGGAGTTGCGGCGGGAGATAGAAGCTCACCTTAAGGCTACCTTCAGACCTGAATTCCTGAACCGGATTGACGAAATCATCGTCTTTCATGCCCTCACGAAAGAGCAGGTCAAACAGATCGTGGACCTTCAGCTTAAAGAGATAAACCAGAGGCTGAGGGATCAGGGGGTTAAACTGGAGCTGACGGAAAGAGCCAGAGATTGGCTTGCCGAAAAAGGCTATGATCCCAACTTTGGAGCGAGACCCCTTCGTCGGGCCATGCAGAAACTTGTGGAGAACCCGTTAGCCAAGAAGCTCCTAAAAGGCGATTTCAAGTTCGGTGACATAATCTTAGTGGACTTTGACGAGGATAAGGAGGAGCTGACTTTTGAGCGTAAGGGCGAGCTGAGCCTGGCCTCTGCCCCCGCTGAAGCTGCTGAAATTGAGAGGGGTAAATAAGCTAAAAACGAAAAGGGAGCTGGGTGTGAAAGGGTTAGTAAAATGCCCTTTGTGTGATGAGTTAGTAAGAGAGAATCTGCGCCAGCATGTCCTCTCTCTTCATGGAGAAGAAGGGTTTCGGCGTGCTATTTTGCTGGAGAAAGAGAGCGGGATGTCTGATGCTGAAATTGGTCGCCGTTATGGTATTTCTTTTGGCACTCTCCAGCAGCTTGTCACTCAGCTCTATGGAGTAAACCTCAGCGTTCTTCGCCCCCCAAAGCGTATAAAACGATGGTGCCCTCCTAATTTTCGCTTAGAAACTACCACTGTATGGAGTTTCAAGCAACGGGGCGATTGGGCCACTCACGATGGCCGCTATCGTGGAAACTGGTCCCCATATATACCACGAAATATCATTTTAAGGTATTCCCAACCAGGGGATCTCGTAATGGATTACTTTGTCGGCGGTGGGACAACTGCAGTAGAAGCAAAACTTCTTGGCCGTCGCTGTATTGCGCGAGACATAAATCCCCAAGCGATAGCTTTAACTTTGCAGAACCTTGAGTTTTCCCCTCCTCCTTCGCTTCTAAATGGGAAAACTATTTACGAACCGATTGTGGAAGTTGGAGATGCCCGAGATCTTTCCAGCATTCCGGATGAGAGTGTGGATCTGATTTGTGCTCATCCTCCCTATGCTGGGATCATCAAATACTCCAGTGGCGTTCCTGGGGACCTATCTGCTCTTCCACTTCCTAAGTTTTTGAAGGAAATGCAGCGGGTTGCGGAAGAGAGTCTACGAGTGCTAAAACCAGGTGGAAAATGTGCAATCTTGGTTGGCGATGCACGGAAGTCTAAACACGTTGTCCCTATCGGCTTTATGTTAATAAGGACCTTTCTGGATGTTGGCTTCAAGTTGAAAGAGCTCATCATCAAAAGGCAACATAATTGCAGAATGACAGGTTTCTGGTATGAAAGGAGCATCCATTACAATTTTCTGTTATTAGCTCATGAGTATCTTCCTGTTTTTGAGAAGCCCAGGGTTACCTTCGTTAAGGAACCGACTCCAGTTTGGGAGCAATCCTTAACCTACCGGATAATGTTGGAAAAAATTCGCCAGGTAAAGGCGGAACATTTAGAGACAACCACTGTATGGATTTTTCCAAGCGAACGCCAGGAGGAAGAAATTAAGCGCAATCTTAGCTGGAGATATGCCGGAAATAGAGAGGATTTTCTCAAAATTCAATTTAGCCCCTGTTGGGAACACGACAGCCTTCAATTACCACTTTGGAAAAACGATTTAATGCTGGTCCAAGGATTAGAAGAATGGGATGAAGGGAGCTTCGCAGGTTACAGAAAGGTGGTGAAAGAGCTTGCTCGGCAAGTCAATTGCGCTTATTTGGTCATAGAAGCGAAGGATTTCAGGAGACATAATGGTGAACTTGTCCCGGCCGCTTTGTTATTGTGGGAAGACTTGGAACCTCAAAAATCATTGGTTCTCAAAGAGATTATAATCGTTGTACCGGAGGAGCTTACCTCTGAGTTTAATGCAGCTGACTTAAGGATTGTGCATAAATACCTCCTGGTTTACGCGAGGAAGCGACCATGAATCCGCGAAACACTTCTACAGGGAAAGTGCTGGAAGCTCTGATTCTCCCTGCATTGGAGCAGGGAGGATACAAATACAGGAAACGTGCCTTTGTGGGCACACGTTTGGGTGGAGGTAAACATTTTGTAGATGTTTTAGCAGAAGATTCGGAAGGTAAAAAGTATCTCATTTCACTGAAGTGGCAACAAGTTCCCGGTACGGCTGAACAAAAAGTGCCTTTCGAGGTTTTGAGTTTGATTGATGCGATTCTTTCTTCGGGGGGAAAGTTCTACAAAGCATACCTGGTACTCGGTGGCCCTGGATGGCGTTTGCGAGAATTTTTCGTAAAAGGAGGGTTAAGCAAGTATTTGCGTTATGGTGAAAGATTTTATCGCCTTGGCTAACAGACAAAATTTGTGAGATAAGGAGAAGAAATGGCTGTTATCTTCCCTTTCACGGCTATCGTTGGGCAGGAAAAAATGAAACTGGCCCTTATCCTCAATGCCATAAACCCCCAGATAGGTGGGGTTCTGATAAGAGGGGAGAGGGGTACGGCTAAGTCTACTGCAGCCAGAGCCTTGGCCTATTTGCTCCCTGAAATCAAAGTTGTGGCTGATTGCCCCTTCAATTGCGATCCCGATAACTCCGAAAACATGTGTGATTTTTGCAAAGAAAGGGTAGCCAGAGGGGAAAAGCTCCCTGTTGCATGGCGGAAAACTCGCTTTGTGGACCTGCCCGTAAGCGCTACCGAAGATAGAGTTGTGGGAACTCTGGATATTGAGGCAGCTATAAAGCGTGGAGAACGCCGCTTCCAGCCTGGGGTCTTGGCTGCTGCTAACCGCGGTCTACTTTACGTGGACGAGGTAAATCTTCTGGATGATCACGTGGTGGATCTCCTCCTTGATTCCGCCGCCATGGGAGTCAATGTGGTGGAAAGAGAGGGCATATCTTTCTCTCATCCCGCCCGCTTTATCTTAGTAGGGACCATGAACCCTGAAGAGGGGGAGCTAAGGCCCCAGCTTTTAGACCGATTTGCCCTCTGCGTGGAGATAAAGGGCATAACGGATCCCGAGTTGAGGGTGGAAATCGTTAAAAGGGCTGTGGAATTTGAAAAGGATCCCGAAGGATTCAGGAAGAAATGGGAGCCCAGAGAGAAGCGTTTATCCCAGGAAATAGCCAGGGCGCGGGAGCTCCTGCCCCATGTCACTTACACTGAAACCGACCTTTACACTATCGCCAGGCTTACCTCCTCCTTTCAGGTGGATGGACACCGCGCTGATATAGTAATCCTTAAGACGGCCATAGCCCACGCCGCCTTCCGGGGACGCTCCCAGATCACCGATGAAGATATACTGATCGCTGCTGAGCTGGCACTGCCCCATCGCTTGCGCAAGCATCCCTTCCAGGAAGGTGGCATTACTTCTGAAGAGCTTGGGGCTGCCCTCAAAGAACTCTCTCAAGAATTACTCCTTCTCCGCAATGGGGGAGGCGATGAGGAATCAGAAGGGGGTAGAAAAACCGAGCCAAAGGAAGAGCAGGGCGAAGGGGAAGGCCAGGTCCCTTCACAGCCCACAGGCCAGCTCCTGAAAGGATACAAAACCGAACCTCTTGGCTTAAAAGCTCGCTCCCCTGACAACCCCGTTCCCGTGGGCGAAACTTTCAAACCCAAGCTATTAAGCACTCCACTGGATAGAATAACCCGGAAGATAGCAGGCAAACGCAGTTACACCATTACCACCCGTAAGCGGGGTCGGTATATCCGCAGTCTTCCTGCTGAAACTCCAACCATGGATATAGCTTTTGATGCGACCGTCCGTTATGCTGCTCCTTATCAACTTTCTCGACCCAGAGGGGAAACGGCCATAACCCTTACCCTTTCAGATTTGAGGAAAAAAGTCAGGGTGCGCAGGGCTTCGAACCTCGTCCTTTTCGTGGTGGATGCCAGCTGGTCCATGGCCGCTTCCGAGAGGATGAAGGCGGCTAAAGGAGCTGTGATGTCTCTCCTGCAGGATGCGTACAGGCGTCGGGATATGGTGGGCCTTATTGTATTCCAAAAACAGGAGGCAAGGGTTGTCCTTCCTCCTACCACCAGCATTGATTTAGCTCAGCGTGCTTTAAAGGATATACCAGTTGGAGGTAAAACTCCCCTATCCAGTGGATTGTACCTTGCCCGTAAGGTTCTGAAAATAGAAAGGCTAAAGCATCCGGAACTGCGTCCGCTTCTGGTTCTGCTAACCGATGGAGCAGCCAACGTCTCCATGGGCACGATGCATCCTCATAAAGAAGCTCTTAAAATTGCTGAGGCCATTCGACGGGATGGAGTCCATTCTGTTGTCATAAACCTGGAATTTCAAGCCTTTGACCGTGGACTTGCTCGGGAATTAGCCGATGCCCTGGGGGGGCCCTGTTACAGGCTAAAAGATTTAGGAGCCAGAGAATTATACGAGGCAGTCAAGGAAGCCCTTGGGGATTAGATTTTACGCTGATTTAGCCCTCCTGATAGTTACAGCCATATGGGGATCCACTTTTATTGTGGTAAAAGAGGCTATTTCCTGTTACCCCACCTTCTCTTTCCTTTCCCTCCGGTTTTTCCTGGCGGTCCTTTCATTTTTACCTCTGCTTCTGGGGAGCAAAAACCCCTTCAAAGCAGAAGAGTTCAAGGCTGGATTTCTAGTCGGGCTGTTCCTTTTCGCCGGTTATGCCTTCCAAACCATGGGGCTCAGGTTCACTACAGCCAGTAAAGCTGGTTTCATCACAGGTCTTTCAGTCGTAATAGTTCCAATTCTTTCTGCTTTGTTTTTGAGCCAGAGTCCCCCTGGGAGAGTATGGTTGGGCGCAGGCTTAGCAGCCCTCGGGCTTGCTTTTCTCTCCCTCAGGGGTAGTCTCATCCCTTCCTATGGCGACCTTCTGGTGCTGGTCTGTGCGGTAGCTTACGCAGCCCAGATCGTAGCTCTGGGCAAGTTTGCACCACGGATGCGGCTTTTCCCCCTGACGTTTGCTCAGCTTTTAACAGTAATGTTCATGAGCACAATTTTCGCTTTAATCTTTGAAAGGCCGATTCAAATCCCAACCTCAAAAGTAATAGGAGCTGCCCTTTTCACCGGGATTCCAGCTACTTCTCTGGCCTTTGGGGTCCAAACTTTCGCTCAGAGGTATACTTCTCCATCTCATGCTGCCCTTATTTTTTCCGCCGAGCCCGTTTTTGCCGCCTTATTTGCTTTTTTAATAGCCGGCGAGGTCCTTGGAACCAGGGAACTTTTGGGTTGTCTTCTAATCTTGGGGGCCATGCTTTTAGCTGAAATGTAGGCCCAACTTTCGTTCTTCAGCAGGTTGAGTTATTTTTCGCGTAAAGTTTGACCGAGGCCTTTTCCAGAGTATAATAAGGCGAAGGGATTGCCTGTGCACGAAAGGAGGCGAAATGCTTAAACTTTTCCCCAGTCCGCGGGGGGGTCTTGAAATCCCCCAGGAGTTAAGAAGGCGATATGGTTTGGAGAATGGTACTGGTTTTCTGGCCGAGGTAACGGATATAGGTATTGTGCTGCATCCTCTGGTTCCGAACATTAGAAAAATTTACGTGGAGATAACTACCAGGTGCAATCTCAATTGCCGCACCTGTGTCCGCAACTTATGGACTGATCCGACGGAGGATATGGACCCAGCTACTTTTGAACGCCTGGTAACTCAACTTAAAGATTTGCCCGAGCTTAGCGAAGTTTTCTTCGGAGGATATGGGGAGCCCCTTTCCCATCCCCAGTTCCTTGAGTTTGTAGCGGCTCTAAAAGAGCTCAAGCTCAGGGTGGGCGTAAGCACTAACGGGACTCTCCTGGATGAAGCTATGGCTGAGGGTTTAGTGCGCCTCGGAGTGGATTCCATCATGGTCTCCATTGATGGAGTGAACCCGGAAACTTTCGCTGACATAAGGCAGGGGGCAGAACTTAAAGCTGTGCTGGATAACATTTCCAGGCTCAATGCCGTAAAAGAGAAAATGCGCTCCCCCCTCCCACGGATAGGGATTGAATTTGTTGCTCTCAAAAGCAACGCAGCTGAGCTTCCGCTCCTTCCAGGGCTGGCCCGTAGGCTTGGCGTTGCCAGGGTACTCGTAACCCATCTCCTTCCTCATACTCCCGAAATGGCGGCTGAGATCCTATATGACCGAAATGAAATTCCCCCCTTTCCCTCATTTCCAGGGTGGCCTTTCAGAAGCGGGGACTGGCTCCTCTGGGGAGTGATGGAATTGCCCAGGATGAGCTGGGGGGCTGAAAGGCGTTGCCGTTTCATGGCCTCCAGTGCCCTGGTGGTAGGCTGGGATGGAAGTGTGAGCCCATGCTATGCGCTCTCTCACTCTTACCCTTACTATATCTTCGGAAGGCGTAAGGAAGTAAAACGCTATACCTTCGGGAACATAAACCAGAAGCACCTGATTGAAATATGGACTTCTGAGGATTATGTCCGCTTCCGCGCTGAGGTCAAACGCTTCCATTTCCCCTCGTGTGTGGATTGTTACCTAAGGGACACCTGTGATATAACAGCTTCCAACAACGGGTGTTGGGGCTGGTCTCCCTCCTGCGCCGATTGCCTCTGGGCTCAGGATATAATCCGTTGCCCGTAAAAGGTGTGGGGATAATTTTCCCTTTAAACCAGAAACTGGGCGAAGGAGACGCTCTCTGCCCGATGATGATTTATTGGCGTAAGACCTCAAAAAAGTTGCTATGAACGTTAATTTCCGTTAAAATTTTGAAAGCTGAAGTTGTTTTGCAAAGAGGAAGGCTCATGGAAAAGGGTGAAAGGCTTGGGAAGATAGAGATAACGCCTGAGGCTTTGATAGAGTTCATCTCCCTCACAGCCCTGGAATGTTACGGCATTGTCGGCCTGGTGAGAAAAACCCCGTGGTCTGGAAGTTACCTTCATCCGGGAGTAGAGATAAGCTGGGCTGGGCCAGAACTAATCGTTAACCTTTATGTAATCATGGAATATGGGGTTCGTATAACTGAGGTTGCCCACAACCTCAAAGAAAGGGTAAAATACGCCGTAGAGAAAAACCTGGGGATACCCGTCGCTCAGGTCAATGTGTACGTTCAAGACCTCAGAATAGACATTTAACAATCGGGAGGTTCTGGAGGTGAACGGGGTAGAAAACCTGGCCTGGGATGGTATAACTCTTAAGAACATGTTCAAAACAGCTACTGCGTGGCTTGAGCGCCACGTTAATTTTATAAATGCCCTTAACGTTTACCCTGTCCCTGATGGTGATACCGGAACCAATATGTTTTTAACGATGCAGGCCTGTGTGAGGGAGATCGAAGGGGTAAGGGAGAACTCCGCCTGGATGGTGGCCCAAAAAGCTGCTTATGGAGCTCTGATGGGGGCCAGAGGTAACTCTGGCGTTATTCTCTCCCAGATATGGAGGGGATTTGCCAAAGCTCTTGACAAAAAAGATGTTATAAAGGTGCAGGATTTGGCTGAAGCTTTGAGCGAAGCTTCTGCTACAGCTTACAAGGGCGTTATAAAGCCTGTGGAAGGCACTATCCTTACCGTCATAAGAGAAATAGCCGAGACCATGCAAGCCATCAAGCACCAGACGGATGACCTTAAAGTTGCTCTGGAGCATTTAGTGGAAGCAGCAAAGGCAGCGGTGGCTAAAACTCCTTCTCTCCTCCCCATTTTGAGGGAGGCAGGAGTAGTGGATGCTGGAGGGCAAGGACTGTTGGTCATAATGGAGGGTTTTTTAAAATACCTGCGAGGTGAAAAATTGGAAGAAAAAATTGTTCCTGAAAGGGCCGAAATAAGAGCTGAAGTTCTGGAAGGCGAATATGGTTATGACGTCCAGTTCATAATAAAGGGCCAGAATCTGGACGTGGAAGAAATAAGGAGAACCCTTTCCACCATGGGCGATTCCGTCCTGGTAGTTGGGGACTCTACCACGGTAAAGGTGCACCTCCATACCAACGAACCGGGTACTCCCCTGAATTATGGCATAAAGTGGGGTGCGTTGGTGGACATTGTAGTTGAAAACATGCAGGAACAATATCGAGAATTCATTGTGAGCCGGGAAGCCCAACCTGCTCCCCCCAGGCCCGTTAAGAGGATAGCCGTGGTAGCCGTGGTCCCCGGGAAAGGCCTGGCCGAAGTCTTCAAAAGCCTTTCCACCGATGCCATTGTTTCCGGTGGCCAGACGATGAACCCAAGTATAGAAGAAATCCTTCAAGCTCTCAATTCTCTGGAAGCTGAAGAAATTATAGTCCTTCCCAACAACCCCAACGTGATCCTTACCGCCCAGCAGGCGGCAGAGCTCTCTTCAAAGAAAGTGAAAGTTATCCCTTCTCGCTCAATCCCCCAGGGGATAAGTGCTCTCCTTTCCTTCAACCCCGAACTGACTCTTGAGGAAAATGCAGAGGCCATGGCTGAGGCCATGAAGTACGTGCGCACTGGAGAGGTTACCACCGCTATCCGTTCTTCCCAGGTGGAAGGGATAAGGGTTTCTGAGGGGCAATTCATAGGACTTCTTGACGGTAAGCTCTCGGCGGCGGGGGAAACCCCTGAGGAAACCGTTTTTGAACTTCTGGAAAAAATGGAAGTTCAAAAAGGCGAGGTCCTTACCCTTTACTATGGTGCAGATGTCAGGGAAGAAGAGGCTTGCGCTCTGGCCAATAGAATCCGGGAGGCTTTCCCCCACCTAAACGTGGAAACCATATGGGGTGGCCAGCCTTATTACCATTACATCATTTCGCTGGAGTAAAAGGGAATGGTGAAGATTGTGACCGACAGCGGCGCTGTCTTTGAGGATGAAGCTGAGGTTAAAAAGCTCGGTATCACGGTAGTGCCTCTGCGCATAGAACTTAAGGACAAAATCTACAGAGAAGGTGTGGATATTGATAGCGAAGGATTGGCCCGGGAAATAGCCCGCACCAGATCCATCCCCACCTCTCTTCCTCCAACCCGTGACCATATGGAAAAGGTTTACCAGAAAATAATAAAGGAAGAGGGGGATGAAATCGTCGGCATTTACACTTCCAGCTACATAAACCCTGTGGCTTCAGTAGCCAGGGAAGCCAGCATCCCTTTTCTGGGGAGAGCTCGCATCACTATTATTGACTCTGAAGTTTCCTCCTACGCTTTAGGTCTTATGGTCAGGGAGGCAGCCAAGGCAGCTCAAAAGGGTCGCTCAATGGACGCCATCGTCCGGCTTGTCCGGGGCATGATACCTTATATGTATATAGCCTCCTTTTCCCAAGACCTGAAATTCCTGCGGCACAAAAAAATCATAAGCCCATCCCAGGCTATCCTGGGGACAATGATGGGGATCAAGGTTTTCCTCATAGTGGAAGACGGCAAGTTTGTCCCTCTAGAGAAGGTGCAAACCGAGGAGGAGATGGCTGAGAAGCTTGTGGAGTTCACAGCGGAGTTTGTCAATATAAAGAGGCTGGCAATGCTCAAAAACGATTTGAACGAGGTGGTCAACGCTTTTCTGGAAAAATTCTCAAGCCTTTCCTTCAAAGTGAAGCCCACAATTCTGCCCCTTAACCCTTCCATGATCTGTTACCTGGGGCCTAAAGCCATAAGCCTGATAATTCAGGAGGGAGGCTCCTAAGGTGAAGGGGAAACAGTTTGAAACCCTGGAAAAGATTTTAAGGCAGGAAGCCAGACTTGGATACAAAGATAAAGCAGTACTGGGAGGGTTTCGAAAATTAGCAGCAATCTGGGGTGATGCAGCCCTTAAGGAAGCCGGTACAGAGCAGGAAAGAGCCCGGATTAAAGAGATTGTATCTTTCCTTTCCCGCTATTCTTCCCTCACCTCCCCTGAAGAGAGAAAAGCTCTGTTGGAAAAGATCCATGACCTCATAACGAGCCCAATACTTCCTGCTCCTGAACCAGTTTCTACTCCAAAACCTCAGCCCAGGCCCCCGGAGGAAAAATTTGTGGAAGCTCCTTCGAAAAAAGGCCTGGGTTTGGATTCGCCGGTGATAAGGCTCAGCGGGGTTGGCCCCCGAAACGCTGAGCGTCTCAAGAAGCTGGGGGTTCGCACCATAAGGGATCTCCTTTACCTGTTCCCGAGGCGCTACGTGGATTACAGTAACATAAAGACCATAAATCGCCTACGCTACGGAGAAGAAGTCACCATCATAGGGAACGTATGGGATGTTAGCATAAGGGAAGCTAAAAGTGGCCTTACTGTGGTCTCATGCCTTTTAGCCGATGGCACGGGAGTAATTGAGATAAGTTGGTTCAACCAGCCACACATTGCTCAGCAGCTTAAACCTGGGAAGCAGATAGTCGTGAGCGGCCGTGTGGATGAATTCATGGGCCGGCTCACTATGACCTCCCCGGAATGGGAGCTTCTGGACAAAGAACTGGTAAGCACCGGGCGCATAGTCCCTATATACCCCTTAACCAAAGGCCTCAGCCCCCGCTGGCTCCGCCGGGTCATGCTTAAAACCACAAAATACTGGGCTGAAAAGGTCCCGGACCCATTACCGGCAAGGATAAGGGAGGAAAGGAAACTTCTGGATCTGGGAGCCTCTCTGGTTCAAATCCACTTTCCCGAAAGCCAGGAACTCCTCAGGGAAGCTCGGCGGCGCCTGGCCTTTGACGAATTGCTCTTTCTGCAATTGGGGGTAATGCGGCAGAAATTCGCCTGGCAGAGCAATCCTGGCCGTGCTATAAGGGTAAACGCTGGCTTTTTGGAGCATGTAATTTCTTCCCTTCCTTTTGAGCTTACTAGTGCCCAGCGCAGAGCTCTTCGGGAAATCTTGGAAGACCTGGCCAGTGATAGGCCTATGAGCCGATTGCTTCAGGGAGAAGTTGGCTCCGGTAAGACGGTGGTGGCTTTTATAGCCATGTTGGTGGCGGTGGCTGCCGGGTATCAGGCAGCTATGATGGCTCCTACGGAGATTCTGGCTGAGCAGCATTACCACACCATAACAACTCTCCTGGAAAATATGGCCCTTAAGCACCCGGTTACTAAGGAGCCTTTCTCCCCTAGAGTTCGCCTTCTCATTGGCAGCACGAAACCCTCTGAGAAGAAAAGCATTCAGGAAGGCCTTGCCTCCGGCGAGGTGGACATAGTGGTAGGCACCCACACCCTGATACAGGAAGGAGTTCAATTTGCCAATTTAGCCCTGGCTGTAATAGACGAGCAGCATCGTTTTGGGGTGCGTCAGAGGGCTTCTCTACGCCAGAAGGGGTTCTTCCCCCACGTTCTGGTAATGAGTGCTACTCCTATCCCCAGGACCCTGGCCCTCACCGTGTATGGCGACTTGGATATTTCTGTGTTGGACGAAATGCCGCCTGGAAGACAGGGGGTTAAAACATACCTTTTAACGCCTCTGGAGCGGGAAAGGGCCTACAGGTTCATCCGGAGTCAGATAGAGAAAGGCCGACAGGCTTTTATCATTTACCCAATAATAGAGGAATCTGAGAGTGTGGATGCGCCCTCAGCCGTGGCCGAATACGAGCGATTAAAGAGAGAAATTTTTCCTGACCTCAAGCTTGGCCTGCTCCATGGTCGCATGAAGAGTGAGGAAAAAGAGAAAGTAATGGAAGCTTTCCGGCAGGGCGAAATCCAGATTCTCGTCTCCACGGCCGTGGTGGAAGTGGGTGTGGATATTCCCAACGCTACGGTTATGATGGTGGAGGGAGCCCATCGGTTTGGGCTGGCCCAGCTCCACCAGTTCCGGGGCAGAGTGGGGAGGGGAAGCGAGCCGGGTTATTGTATCCTGGTAGCTGATTCTGAATCTCCTGAAGCCTTTGAACGCCTCAAGATCGTTGAAACCCTTCAGGACGGCTTCCAGTTGGCAGAAAAGGATCTGGAAATGCGAGGGCCGGGCGAGTTCCTGGGCACAAAGCAGAGCGGCCTTCCGGAGCTTAAGTTAGCTCGCCTCACTGATCTTAATATGCTGAACGAGGCCAGGGAAGTGGCCTTGGAAATATTCAAAGAGGATCCGGAGCTCTCCAAGCCCGAGTTCCGCCTCCTCAAAGAAGCTGTTGATAGGCTATGGCAGCCTGGGGTCGTGGATATAACTTAGTGCCCGCATTTCCCGAAGGAGGGAAGTATGACAATAGCTGTATACCCGGGGACTTTTGATCCAATCCACAACGGCCACATAGATATAGCCACCAGGGCTTCAAGGCTCTTTGATAAACTTATTGTGGCTGTTTACGAAAGGCCGGGGAAAAATGTTCTTTTCTCTGTGGAGGAGCGGGTGGAGATGGCTCGCAAGGCTTTTGAGGGCAATCCTAAGATAGATGTGGAAAGCTATAATATCCTTACGGTGGAATTTGCTCGCTCCAGAGGAGCAAAGGTCATAGTTCGCGGCCTCAGGGTTATATCCGACTTTGAACTTGAATTTCAGATGGCTCTCATCAATAAAAAATTGGCTCCTGAAATAGAATTTCTCTGTCTCATGACCAGTCAGGAGTACGCTTTTCTGAGCTCCAGTACCGTTAAAGAAATAGCGGCTCTCGGCGGGTGCTTGGACTCGATGGTTCCTCCGCATGTGAAAGAGGCGTTGCTTTACAAACTGAAAGAAATTCGTTCAGGGATAACTCTTGTCTCGCTTCGGGACTAAGGGGAAAGCCGTGGAATCGCTTTTCCTGATAGATCGTCTGGAAAGCCTGGTGCAAAAGGGGTTCAAGTTGCCCTTTACCCCTCTTGTAGTCCTGAATGAGGATGAAATCTTAGGCATTATTGACAGGCTTCGTCTTTCCCTTCCCCAGGAAATAGAGGAAGCCAGGCACATAGTGGAAGAAAGGAACACGATCCTTGCTGGCGCTCAGGAAGAAGCTGAGAAAATCCTAAGCAGGGCCCGGGAAAGAGCCTTGGAGATCCTGAGCGAGCATGAGATTATAAAGAGGGCTGAAGCCAGAGCCAGGACCATTGAAGAAAAGGCTCTTAAAAGGGCTCAGGAACTCACCCAGAGTGCGGATCAATATGCTCTGGAAGTGCTTCAGGATCTGGAAGCAAAGCTTTTAGAGTTCCTGAAAGTAGTCCAGAACGGGATAAAAGAGCTCCGGAGCAAATGAGTTCTTGTTCCACTATAAACTTCGATAAAATTTCACATGATTGAATGCGGGGGCACATCCCCCAGGCCCCCTGCCAGGGGGCTTTCGCCCCCTGG
>JANXAG010000015.1 GCA_025062375.1 Anaerolineae bacterium
AGCTTGGCCTGAAACCCCTCCTTATGTCACCGTAGAGGGTAAACTGGGAGACTACTAGGGCCTCTCCTTTCACATCCAGAAGGGAAAGGTTAAACTTACCGGCTTCGTCGGGGAAAACTCTGAGGTTAGCTACCTTGTGGGCCATCCAGCGGGCGTGCTCTTCGGTATCGCCTTTTTTCACTGCAATCAGGACCACGAAGCCTTTTCCTATTGCCCCAACCATCTCCCCATTGACCTGGACTGAAGCCTTCCGCACTCTCTGAACTACTGCGCGCATTCCTCCCTCTCCTCTCAGCTTATTTAGGCATCTCTTTGAGCATCACGTAGGCTGGCCGGAGGCAGAGTTCCGGATAGCAGGGGTCCAGTATCGCCCACCAGTACTCTTCTCTATCTGGAGTCCAGCTTACATCGGGAATGTATAGCACCACCATTAGGCCTATCCAGGGTGCCCAGTTTTCCCGGGCATATTTGTAGGCCCGCACAAGGTATTCCCCCTTTTTCTCTTCATCCACCGAATGCCAGTGGTAGGGGGAATCAGGACGAGGATCACTGGTCCAGCCCATCTCCAGAACCACCACCTGTTTTTCTTCATCACCATATTTAACCATTATCTTACGCAGGTCTTCAACGCGGCGGAAACAGAAGAAGCGTTTCCCCCCGTATTCGGGGCTTTTCTCTACCTCATCGGGGCTCATTTCAGGGGGGGCCTTGTATCCGGGAGCATTAACCCCCAGGGCGTCAAAGTAGCCATCGCTGGAATTATTTTCCATAGCCTGGTACATCATTTCCAGGTAAACATCATCAGGTAGTGCTCTCGGGGGCATATCCCCGGTTGGGGTCAGCCCTGCCGAGACCACAAGGGCATTGGGGTCGGCCTCTTTTATGCGTCTATAGGCTATCCGGAGCAGGCGAACATATTCAACCGGATCGGGGGAGCGGCCTCCCCATTCCCCTCCTCCATCAGGGCGGTTCAGGTTAGGTTCATTCCATATCTGGTAAGCGTGAATCCGCCCCCGATAGCGGCTGGCGAGGGCGTAGAGAAAATCGCCGAAATCTTCTAAATTATCCGGAGGGCCATTAGCTGGATAGCCTCCACCAGCCCAGGCTGGTTGTCTATCAACTCTTACCAGCAGTTTTAAACCGTATTTCTCAACCTGCTCCACAATCCTATCCGTCCGGGTCCAGTCAAAGTGCCCTTTGGCTGCTCCTTCTATGTCTCTCCAGGCAAAGCTCTGCTTTACCCATTGGAACCCGGCCTGCTTTATAAGCTGAAGATCCCGGTCAGCTACCTCAGGGCGCCACCAGAGGAAAGCATGCATTCCGTATTCAGGGGATTGCATCCGCCAGGGTGGGGAGGGAAAAGCGGGCTTATTCCTCTCCGGGACGCTGGAATAGCTGGATATTACCAGCAGGAAAATTGCTGAAATTATGCCAAAGAGAAGGGGGAGATTTAAGGGGCGACGGTTTCTGGCCGCCGCCCCCTCAGGTTTATTTCCGCATGTTCTTGAGAGCATAATATACCGGGCGAGGCTGCCAATTATGGTCCACTATACTCCAGGCTGCTTTCTCATCCTGTGGGCCGGTGACGGGGGCGAAGTTGAGGTTCCAGAGGAACATAACTCCAGCCCACCCCCAGCTTCTGGCCAGCTCAAAAGCCCTGACAGTCCACTCGGCCTGCTCCTGAGCGGTGTTATCGGCAGCGTATTCATAGCCAGGAGCTGGCGATACCCCTAGGCCATCCACTGAAGCCCAGCCCCACTCAGTGGCCCATATCTTCTTTGCTCCATCACCATATTTGAGCATTACATTGCGGTATCCTTCCATAGTGCCGCGGAAGCACCAGGAGTGGTGCCGGTTATCAAAGGGGCCACGGAACTTAGCAGTAGGATCAGTGACGGTGCGCCAGTCACCATCGGGAGGGCAGTTGTATCCGCTGGGGTGAGCACCAATGGCATCGCAGTAATGCTTGAGGCCATGTTGGTACATGGCGTCCAGGTAATTTATATCATCCACTGCTCTCCACTGCCCTGCGATGGTAACATCTCCAGCGGGGGTTAAAGCACCGCTTACCACGATCATCTGAGGGCATGCCGCTTTTATGGCTCTATAGGCAGCGGCCAGGAGCTGCACATACCGGCCCGGATCCGGAGGCTCATTGCCCCACTCGTAGTTTATGTTCTGCTCGTTCCAGACCTCAATGGCTTTGAGTCTTCCGCAGTAACGGGCGGCTACCTGACCCACGAAATCGGCGTAATCCTGAGGGTTAGCCGGAGGTCCTTCCACGCTGAAATCCGTATGGGGTGGTCGGGCCCATTTGGGGGCTTTGACTATGCTGAAGAGAAGGTTCAGACCGTTGCCGTGAACGTCATTCACTATGCGGTCCATTTCGCCCCAGGCGATGTTGCCTTTGGAAGGCTCAAAGACTTTCCATTCAATCTGTACCTTTATCCAGTTGAAACCGATGTCTTTAACGGCCTGGATTATCCTCGGGTCGGGGTTGTGGACCATGTGAGCTTGAATCCCGTAACCGAATTCCGTTCCCCTGACCGAAGGAGGAGGAGCCGGAGGCCGGGTTGGAGTTATAGTCTGCCCGGAGGGCTTCGGCGTTGGAGTTGGAGTGGGGGTAGGCCTGGGGGTGGGCGTAGGTAAGGGGGTGGGGGTCGGTTCAGCCACTTTAAGGGCGAGCCTGTGGATGATGTTGGTCATGGTCTGGCCCCCATCGGTGGAAATGCCGGCTTCTACAGTGTATTCGCCTGGGAGGTTAGGAACCTGCCATTTGTAAGAAGCTCCCTGGAGGGGACTTGTGCCCTGGGCATGGACCACGCCGTGGGCATCCTGCACTTTCCAGGTCACTGCGAAGTTGGTTTCCACGGACCGGATTGCGTACTCGTGAAATCCTCGGAGAACGTCCCAGATTAAATGGTCGTTCTCTTCCTCCAGAAGGTTCCGGAACGCTACTCCTCTGATGTTGAAGCGAGAAACCAGCTGAAGTTTCCGGGCCAGGCTGGTGGCGTTTTCGATCCAGACCGTGTGCTCGTTTCCGGAATGGTCAGTATAGCTGAACCAGTAATGTCCGGTATCGGGATCATGCTGGATTCCGGCAACCTGAGCCAGCCCTTCCAGGACGAAAGACACCTCTTCGCCTGGCACTGCTGTTTCCTTGTTGGCCTTGATGGAGGCTGCCAGAGTTTTCAGAACCTCGGTATATGGCTTAAAGGTCAGGGCATTGCCAACCTTTTCCACGCTCCTTGTGGAAACCACAAGTTGAATTTTGTAACGGTCCACCTGACCGGTAGCCCAGGTTAGAAGCTGCTCCATCTGACCGCCGGGGGCGTAAGCTCTGGGATCGGGAATGGCTGGTATTTTAAACAGGTCCACAGCCTGACCCAGGGCATACCAGTCGTAAATCCCGGTCTCCCAGCGATCCTCGGCTATCTGGGTTGGAAGGTCAACCCGAATGGAGAGGATTTTGTTTTCCCTGTGGAGAGCATCAGCAAGCTTGTGGATAAAATTGACGAACTCTGGCTTGAGGTCGGGGCTGAATTCCCGATAGTAGATGTCAATTCCAGAGTAGTGGTTCCTGACCACGAAGTTGATGATTTCTTTAATGTGCTTCTCCTGGAGAGCAGGGTCTATGAGGAGGTTGTCAATGTAGTCACTCCGGACAACGCCATCGGGTCCCCAGTTGGTGATGGTGGGGATTATAAAGAGGGAAGCGGAGCGCTCATCCGGAGAGAGGGTTCGCATATTGCCTCCTAAGGTTCCATCTCCTTCCAGGTACAGGCCCTGCGGGTTGATTTCCACCAGAGCTTCCCGGGCTTCAGGGGTAACAGAGCCACCGTGCGGCAAATCCGCCGATACAAAAGGAGGTGTGAGCTTTGTTTGCATTACGGCGAAGGCTTCAGGGACAAAATCTATGCGAGATTCCAGGATTTCATCTTCGGGTATGAGCTGATGGGGGAGCCACTTCCACTGAGCGCCGTCCCAGTAATAGAGGTCAAGGGTCTCGTGAGGTTCGGCATCGTTGGGGATGGGAACTGTCAGGATTACAGATGTGGGCATCGTTCCGCGGAAGTTGACTTTGTAGAGAGGGCTTTTTATCTCCAAATATTGGGGGATGTTTTTGGCTGCCTCCGCCATCCCGCCGGCCCCTCTGAGGAAATCAATACGGGGGACGCTGGATAGGCGGATGCGGAATGGGGCCTCCATCCCCTCTGGCAGGATGGTTATTTGAGTGCCGTCAGGGTCCAGAACAGAGCCGCCTACTTCATCGTCAATAGTGGTGAAGCCTGCTTCCAGGACCCTTTCCCTCAGGGAAATAGGGGGAAGCCAGAGAGCAGCAAAGAGCAGCCCCGGTATTACAACCAGGTTTATCACCCACTTCCCCCACTTCCCCTCAAATATTCGGGTTAAAAGGTCCAGAAAGCTTTCATTACTCATAAGCAGCTACCTCCTTGGGGAAATAAATAAGCCTGAGAAGCGAAAAGCCGCTTCCAGGCCTTAGCTTTTGTAAACTCCGTTCGTTGCTTCCCCGTTCATAGTGGGAACTATTTTAGCACAAGACAGGGCAATCGCCAAATCAACGGGAACTCCGGCCCCAATTATCCGGAACTGCACATGCACCCGCGGCAGGAACCTGATTTGACAAGATTCCTTGGGCGATGTATAATGCTATAAGAAAGGTATCATTTGTATGAGCGCAATCAGTTCAACGGGAGCTTTCCTTTAGAGCGAAGGGCCCGAAGGCATTCTCTCAATCTGAACCGGGCTTATGGAACCCGGGTTTTTGAAGTGCAAAACTCGTTAAAAGGAGGGTTTAGCCATGTGTCTGAAAATTGGCCAACTGGCACCTGAGTTTGAAGCCCAAGCTTTTGCCAATGGCGCTTTTAAGACAGTGCGCCTCTCCGATTACAAAGGCCAGTGGGTCATCCTAATGTTTTACCCGGCCGATTTCACCTTCGTTTGAGCCACCGAAATGGCAGCAGTTGCTGCCGAATACGAAAAGTTCCGCAATTTGAACACAGTCGTTTTAGCTATCAGCACCGATAAAGTTTTCACCCACAAAGCCTGGAACGACAACGAACTCTCCAAAATGGTTCCAGGGGGTGTCCCCTTCCCGATGCTTTCCGACCCCGACGGACGCATTGGCTCCGCTTACGGGGTGTACGACGAGACAGCCAAAGTGAATCTGCGCGGTCTTTTTATCATTGATCCGGATGGCATTATTCAGGCCTACAACGTGCTCCCAGCTCCAGTTGGACGGGATACGGGCGAGATCTTGCGGGAACTCCAGGCCCTTCAGTACGTTCGGGCAACTCAGGGAGCGGAGGTAACTCCAGCCTGCTGGCTTCCCGGCAAGCCAACCCTCAAACCCGGCCCCGAGCTGGTGGGGAGAGTATGGGAAGTGTGGAAACCGGAAAGTTAAAGAGACATCACCCCCTCCTGGCCGTTCCTGCCTTGTGGTTCAGGAGGGGGTGATAGGGTTAAATTCGCCTTTATCTGGAGGTGAACCATGGATCCGGTTGTCCTGGCGCGAACTAAATTCGGCCTAAGCGCCGCAATGCATTTCCTCTTCCCACCCGTCACCATCGGGCTGGCGTGGCTTATTGTTTACATTACCTGGAAACGATGGAAGACGGGTGAGCCAATCTGGGAGAGCATGAGCCGATTCTGGCCTCGCATTTTCGGCCTCCTCTTCGCCGCCGGTGTCGCCAGCGGAATTACCCTGGAATTCCAGTTCGGCACCGACTGGTCAACTTACTCACGCTACGTAGGAGATATTTTCGGCTCACCCCTGGCAGCCGAAGGGGTGTTCTCCTTCTTCCTGGAATCTTTCTTCCTGGGCGTGCTGATTCTCGGACGAGAGCGAGTATCAAAGAAGTTTTACTGGTTCTCCGCTCTGATGGTCGCTATTGGCTCCACGCTCTCCGCTTTCTGGATAATCGTCGCCAACTCCTGGATGCAGACGCCCACGGCCTACCGCATTGTCGGCGAGGGGATTTACCGGCGAGCGGAATTGACCAACTTCTGGGCCGCACTTTTCAACCCATCCACCCTTCCTCGTTACTTCCACACTATCTCGGCCTCCCTTTTCACGGGCGGTTTTTTCATGGCGAGCATCGGTGCCTGGTATCTTCTGCGCAAACAACATCAGGAATTTGCCCGTCGCTCCCTTCAGATGGGCCTGATACTCGCTGCAATTTTCTCCTTGCTTATCCCCATCACTGGTCATTTCCATGCCGTTCAAGTGGCTAAGACCCAGCCAGCCAAGCTGGCTGCCTTTGAGGCCATCTTTGAGGATACCGCAGGAGCGGGCCTGGTTATCTGGGGCTTCCCGGACGTAGAAAACCGCACCCTTCGGTTCCCCATCAGAATCCCCAAACTGCTGAGCTTTCTCATTAACTTTGACCCCAACAGCGTTATACCTGGATTGGAACGGTTCCCAAGGGAGGAATGGCCTCCTATCAGGCGGACGTTTTATTCCTATCATATTATGATTCTCCTGGGCGTGTGGTTCATTTTTGTGAGCTGGTGGGGCATCTTCCTGGGGAAACGCCGCTTTGAAAACAGCGCCTTCCTTAAGACGCTGGCCTTCTCAATAGCGCTGCCCTGGGTTGCTCTCCAGCTGGGCTGGATGGCAGCTGAGTTCGGTCGTCAGCCGTGGGTTGTCTATGGCCTTCTGAAGACAAAGGATGCTGTCTCGGTGGTGGTGCCTGCTTGGCAACTCCTCCTCTCCATTATCGGATTGGCCGTTATCTATGTCTTTATCCTGGCAGCCCTCATTTACCTGCTGCGGCGAGAGTTTCTGAGGGGGCCAGAACCCGTAGTTGTTGGCGTGCCGGCAGGAAGACTCGCAACAAAGGAGGAATAACCATGAGTCACGAATTCCTTCAGAACATCTGGTATTTGCTCATAGGGGTCCTGCTCACCGGTTACGCCGTTCTGGACGGATTTGACCTTGGGGTAGGAGTGATGTATCCTTTTGTAGCCAAAAAAGACGAAGAGCGTCGCCTGCTCCTTAACTCCATCGGGCCTTTCTGGGATGGCAACGAAGTCTGGCTTTTGACCGGTGGCGGGGCGCTTTTCGCTGCTTTCCCTCACGTTTACGCCACCGTCTTCAGCGGTTTCTATCTGGCACTCTTTATCGTTCTTTCTGCCCTGATCCTGCGGGCCGTCAGCTTTGAATTCCGCAGCAAGGAGGAAAATCCAACTTGGCGGAAAGCTTGGGACTATATCTTCTTCGTAGGAAGCCTGGTGCCTGCTGTGCTGACGGGCGTGGCTGTTGGGAATATAATGCGAGGGGTGCCGCTGAACGCGCAAATGGAATTCATAGGCAACTTCTTCACCCTGCTGAATCCTTTCTCCCTCCTGGTCGGGCTTACGGGGCTGGCGATGTTCGTCTCCCACGGGGCCATTTACCTTATGATGAAAACGAATGGGCCAGTGGCTGAGCGAGCTCGCCGCTGGGCTAATGGTGCCTGGATTGCGCTGGTCGTATTAGCAATTCTAACCACCATCGTGGCGGCCATAGAGGTGCCCCAGCGGTTTGAAAACGCCTCCCGTCAGCCGCTCATCTGGGCCATCCCCGTCCTCACAGCAATCTTTATGGGGCTGACCCGCTGGAACCTGGCGCGGGGCAGGGCCGGACTTGCCTTCCTTTTCTCCAGTTTGACCATTGTCGGGCTGATGGCAATCTTTGGTGCTGCCAATTACCCTTACCTGGTGCCCGCCAGCAACGTGCCCGAGTATAGCCTGACCATTTTCAACGCTTCATCTTCCAGACTCACGCTCCTGGTGATGCTGATTATTGCCCTGATCGGGATGCCCATAGTCATCATTTACACCGCTTACATCTACTACGCTCTGCGCGGGAAGGCCCGGGTGGAAAAAGAGGGCTACTAAATCCGGCCTCTTTGGTGTGCTCTCCCCACCGGTTTTGCCCTCCTGCAGGCCTTGAGCCTGTAGGAGGGATTTTTTATCCTCCCTACCCTGCTTAATTAGGGGGCTCATTCTTCCTTAGGTTATAAATAGCCGCCGTTTGTTTTGGTGAAAAGAAAAAAGCGTGGTAAAATACTTTAAAGGAAAAAGGAGGCTCGTAATGGCGAAGAAGCCGGAATTCTTCAAGAGAATGCTGGAGGAAGAGCGGGAAAAATTGGTAAAAGAACTGGAAACTTTCAGGACCAGGAAGGTTTCCGGCGCCGTAAGCCACAGCAACCACATGGCCGAGGTGGCCACTGATGCCTTTGACCAGGCCTGTGGTCAATCCCTGGAGAGGCACCTGGAAAGACTTCTCCACGAGGTAGAATATGCCCTCTCCAAGTTTGAAAAAGGGATATATGGCATATGTGAAAACTGTGGCAAACCCATTGAGGAAACGCGCCTGGAAACCCTACCGCAGGCTCTATACTGCCTGGAGTGTCAATACCGTCACGAATTGAATCCCAGGAGGGCTTAATGCCAGGGACCTACCGCTGGGTAACACCTGCGGTTGCTTTAGTGGTCCTGGGGGTTGACCAGTTTACCAAATACCTGGTAAAAACAAACATCCCTTTGGGAGCTTCGTGGGCTCCCTTGAAAGGGATAGAAAGGTTTTTTTCCTTCACGCACGTCATTAACCGGGGTATAGCTTTCGGTCTCCTGCCTGAGTGGGGCGATTATTTCCTCTATGTGGGAATTCTTGTGGTTTTTCTCCTAATCTTTTACCATTTCCGAATTAAAGAGGCCTCACTTTTTTTCCAATTTTGCTTCGGGTTGCAGCTCGGAGGCGCCCTGGGCAACCTTATTGACAGGATCCGTTACGGTTATGTGGTGGATTTCCTGGATTTCAAATTCTGGCCCGTCTTCAACGTGGCCGATAGCTCCATAACTATAGGCACTCTTCTCCTGGTCTTATATTTCCTTAAAAAAAGAGGAGGTGAAAGAGCGTGAAGGTCACAACGAGGGTCTATGCAACTTTAAAGCGCTACATACCTGAGGGGAAAAGTGACCATGACATGGAAGTTGACCTCCCCGCAGGCACTACCGTGGGTGAACTTATTGAAAATTTCCTGAAAATCCCTCCGGATGCGGTGAAAGTGGTTTTCGTCAACGGAAGACACGCTGAAATGAACCAGGTCCTTAACGAGGGAGATAGGGTTGGGATTTTCCCACCTGTGGCCGGTGGATAAAACCGTTTCCAGCTTCCACTCGCTCTGGGCTCACTGCAGCCAGGAGCCTTGGGCGTGGAGCTAAAGTGAGGACAGCTGCAGATAGAGCGGCCGGGCCCTTCAGTTTTGACTACCAGCTTGCATAGCTACTTTTGCTCTGAGGGTAGAGCACTTCTTTTACTGCCCGGTAATATCAAAATTCTTGCCAAAGAGTGCCCTTTGTGCTAAGCTTTAGTTAAAACAATCACAAGAAAAGGAAGATGAAATGCCTAAAATCCTTCTGGTGGATGATGACCCCAAGGCGGTAAAGCTTATGGGGTATATCCTCTACAAAGAGGGGTACGAAATTGCCCCTGCTTTGAGCGGCAGAGAAGCCCTGGAACTTCTGAGTAAGGAAAAGTTTGACCTGATTATCCTTGATATAATGATGCCGGAAATGGATGGCTATGAGGTCTGCCGCCGAATCAGGGCAAATCCATCCACTGCCAAAATTCCAGTGATCATGCTCACGGCCAAAGCCATGCCAGAAGACCGAATCGCTGGCTACGAAGCAGGTGCTGACCATTATATTACAAAACCAGTTCTGCCTGCAGAACTCGTAGCCACGGTTAAAGCTCTCCTGGCCAGGACAGCTGTAGAGGTTGCCAAAGGCAAAGTGGTTACTTTCATAGGGGTCAAAGGCGGAGTTGGAGTAACTTCTCTCGCCGTTAATGTGGGGGTCATCCTGGCTAAAGAAGGCTTAAAGAGCATCCTCTTGGATATGCAGCCCTATGGTTTGGCGGTGGCCTCGCAGCTCGGCTTGCCCATAAGCAGGGTGGATCCGTCTTTCCTTAAGATGAAACCTCAGGATATATCCAGGGCTATCGCCGAGTCCTTTCTCACAAAACATGCCAGCGGCCTGCTGGTTTTCCCTTCCATTTACCCAGACTATTCTATAGGGGAAATCCCTCAGGAATTTGTCCGCAAGCTCGTTCAGACATTGACTTTTATGTCCGATTATCTGTTGATTGACGGCGGAGCTCGGATTGACCGAGCTATAGAGGTGGCTTTAAGGGACTCAGATAAAGTAGTGCTGGTTCTGGAATCAGATCCTCTATCCCTGAAAGTGGGCAATGTCATGATCAAAGAGTTGGGGAAGCTTGGAGTCGGAGGCCTCAAGCTCATAGTAGTGTCTGTAAACAGGACCCGGGCTCAAATAGCTCTTTCCAAGCAAGAGCAGGAAGCAATCTTAGGCAGTAGCATTGATATAATTTTGCCTCCAGCCCCCGAATTATTCTTCCAATCCACTAAAGAAGGCATACCCGCTGTTATACTTCAGCCCTCTTCTTTGGCGGCGGAGCAGATAAGAGCCTTGGCTAGCATGATTAAGGGGAAGTCAAGTTGAAGTCCGTCATAAACCACCGGTGGGATCTTTCGGTTGAAGAAGCTCAGGAGCTCCAGCATCAGCTGGCTTCAAGGGTTATCAGGGAGAAAACTTTTGGGGAAATAAAACTGATAGCGGGCATAGACGTAAGTTTTAAAGGGGAAGAAGCCCAAGCAGGGGTTGTGGTCCTGGAATACCCAGGCCTGGAAGAGGTGGAAAGAGCCAGTGCCAGAGTGCAAGTGACTTTCCCCTACATACCAGGATTACTGGCTTTCAGGGAAGGGCCATCAATAGTAGCAGCCCTGGAAAAGCTCAAGAGCGATCCGGACCTCCTGATACTGGATGGACAGGGAATAGCTCACCCTCGCCGTATGGGCATTGCTACTCACATAGGAGTTATCTTTGATAAACCCTCAATAGGGTGTGCCAAGTCCCGCCTACTGGGTTCTTACCACGAACCAGGTCCGGAGAAGGGTTCGTGGTCATATCTCTACGATGGCACCGAGATTATAGGCGCTGTTCTGAGGACAAAGGATAAAGCTCCCCCCCTTTTCGTGTCCATAGGCCATCGGATTGATCTCCAGAGCGCCCTGGAGATAGTCCTGAGTTGTTGCCGTGGAGACCGGCTTCCTGAACCTACGCGGCTTGCTCATCTCCTGGTCTCTCATAAGCCTCAGCAGGCTAAGCTTTTCTTCCTTTGACCAAATTTGAGAGGCTAAGGTCTGGGCTTGATCTGCTGTGCTGAGGATATCAGCTGAGAGCTTTCTGCGTTGCAAGAACTGGCGAGGACTTTGACTTTTTACATTTAAGGCTGTAAAATTTTATAAAAGCCCCTGTAGCTCAACTGGACAGAGCAGCGGACTTCGGATCCGCTGGTTGGGGGTTCGAGTCCCCCCGGGGGCGTTGATTAAAATAAGGGGGACTTTCCCATGAAAAAATGGTTTTTCGTGCTTCTTTTTATTGCCGCCCTCAGCGTTGCCTTCGCTTTACCTCTTTATGCGGCTCGCCCCTCTTCCGTTCCCATATACTACAGAGTGCGCTGGGGTGATACCCTTACGTCTATAGCCTGGAGGTACTGCGTAAGTCCATGGGCCATAGCCCGATGGAATAATATCCCCAACCCTAACCTCATTTATGCCGGTCAGATCTTGGTGATTTACCCTGGGTGTTATTATCCCCCTCAGCCACCATGCGTCTTTGTTCACTATGTAAGGCCTGGAGAAACACTCCTGGGGATTGCCAGGATGTATGGGGTTAGCGTGTGGGAAATTGCTCGGCTCAATGGCATTTTCAACCTGAACCTGATTTACGTAGGGCAACGCCTTCTAATCCCCTGCTGGAATTAAAAAACCCCCTTGCGGGGGTTGTCATAAAGTCGGGGCGAGAGGATTTGAACCTCCGACCTCAGCGTCCCGAACGCTGCGCGCTAACCAGGCTGCGCTACGCCCCGTGCTGATTTAATTATAATTAAGAGAAAACCTCTTGGCAACTCTGCAGGAAGCACGCAATGTCCTTTATGTCAGGCTTTGGCCCTGGCGCTTATTCTTACAATTTCCACGAAATCCTTCGGTCTCAAGCTTGCCCCACCTACTAAGGCTCCGTCTATATCAGGTTGCTCTACAAAACCTCCAATGTTGGATGGCTCAACGCTTCCTCCATACTGGATCCTCACCCTTTCAGCCACTTCTTTCCCGAAAAGCTCAGCAAGAAGGGGCCTTATAACTCCGCCTATTACCGCCTGCGCGCCCTCTGGTGTCGCAGGTTTACCGGTGCCTATAGCCCAAACAGGCTCATAAGCAATTACTACCATTTGAGCTTCGGAGGGCGAAAAGCCTGCCAGAGCTCCCCTAACCTGTCGAATAACCACTTCTTCTGTCAGGCCAGCCTCATTTTCTTCCAGGTTTTCTCCTACACAGATTATCGGGGTAAGGCCATGAGCCAGAGCCGCTCTGGCTTTGCGGTTTACATGTTCATCAGTTTCACCGAAGTACTTTCTCCTTTCGGAGTGGCCTACAATTACATACTGACAGAATTCTTTCAGCATGATGGGGGAAATCTCGCCCGTGTAAGCTCCTTTGTCCTCCCAGAAGACGTCCTGCGCTCCAACTTTTATGGAGGTCCCCCTTATCAGCCGGGCCACGGCGCTGATGGCCGTAAAAGGTGGACAAAGCACTTTCTCTATCCCTCCTATTGAATCCAGTTCGTTCTTTACAGCTTCCACAAATTCCTCTGCCTCTTGAACAGTTTTATTCATTTTCCAGTTGCCAGCGATTATCGGGATGCGCATTGCTTAACCTCCTCAGGAAACAGAACTTTCTTAATGAACTGCCCTGTATAGGAATGGGGAACCATAGCCACCTCTTCGGGGGTTCCTTCGGCTATCACCCACCCCCCTCTGTCGCCCCCCTCTGGCCCCAAGTCTATTATCCAGTCAGCACATTTTATCACGTCCAGGTTATGTTCGATGACAATGACCGTGTTCCCTGCATCCACAAGGCGGTTCAGGACGCTGAGGAGCTTTTCAATATCGGCGAAGTGGAGGCCAGTGGTGGGTTCGTCCAGAATGTAAAGAGTGCGACCAGTGGCCTTGCGGGAAAGCTCCCGAGCCAGCTTTACCCTCTGGGCCTCCCCTCCCGAAAGGGTTGGAGCTGGCTGACCAAGCTTTATGTATCCAAGCCCAACATCGTAGAGGGTCTGGAGTTTGGCTTTTATCTGGGGTATATTGCCGAAGAACTCCATAGCTTCTTCCACTGTCATGTCCAGGATTTCGGAGATGTTTTTGCCTTTATAGCGTATTTCCAGGGTTTCCCGGTTGTAACGTTTGCCCTTGCACACATCGCAGGGAACGTAAACGTCGGGCAGGAATTGCATTTCTATTCGGATTATACCTGCGCCTTCGCAGGCTTCGCACCTCCCACCGCGGACATTGAAGGAGAAACGGCCAGGTGTGTAGCCCCGGAGGCGAGCTTCAGGCAGAGAAGCGAAAAGCTCCCTTATCGGGGTAAAAGCTCCAGTGTAAGTGGCTGGATTGCTCCGGGGGGTCCTTCCGATGGGGGATTGGTCCACGTTCACAACTTTATCTATGTGCTCCATCCCTTCAATGAAGAGGTGTTTGCCAGGCTTTTCCCTTGCCCTGTAGAGTTTCTGGGCCAAGGCCTTATACAGAACTTCTATAACTAAACTTGATTTCCCCGAACCCGAGACCCCGGTCACGCATATGAAGGTGCCTAAGGGGAAACGAACGTTTATATTCTTGAGGTTATTTTCGGAAGCCCCGTAGACGGTGATGAAATGGCCATTTCCTGGACGCCTGACTTTGGGGACCTCTATTTTCCTTTCGCCTCTCAGGTACATTCCAGTGATGGAGCGGGGGCAGCGAAGGAGATCCTCAAGGGTTCCCGCCACCACTACTTCACCCCCCTTTTCCCCAGCTCCCGGCCCCAGGTCAATGATGTAATCGGCAGAACGGATGGTGTTCTCATCGTGTTCCACCACTATAACGGTATTTCCGAGGTCCCTCAAGTGCTTCAGGGTTTGAATCAAGCGGGCGTTGTCCCTCTGGTGCAGACCTACGGAGGGTTCATCCAGGATGTAGAGCACTCCGGCGAGTTGTGAGCCTATCTGCGTGGCTAATCTTATCCTCTGGGATTCTCCTCCCGAGAGGGTTGAAGCTCTGCGGTCCAGGGTTATGTAGTCAAGGCCTACATCTACCATGAAGCGCAGGCGGTTTCGGAGTTCTTTGAGGATTTGATGGGCAATCAGGCGCTCCTTTTCGCTCAGGGGAGAATCTGGCCCTTGAAGGCGTTCTACCCATTTCAGAGCATCCGCCACCGACATGGAAGCTACTTGAGCTATGTTCCTGTTATCTATCGTTATAGCCAGGGCCTCGGGGCGAAGCCTTGTGCCGTTGCAGGCGGGGCAGGGTATAGCCGTCATGTAGCGTTCGATCTCGCTCCGGATGTAATCGGATTCGGTTTCCTGATAGCGGCGCTGGAGGTTCGGGATTACCCCTTCAAAGGGTATTTCGTAGTGGCGGATTCGTCCATACTGGTCAGAATAAGGCAGGGAGACCAGCTCGCCAGGACGAGTACCGTATAGGATTATATCCAACTGTTCTTTTGTGAGTTCCCGCACAGGAACATTCATGGGGATTTTGTAGAACTCGCAAACGCGGCGGAGTAGATGAATGTAATAGCGAGCGGTCTCTTTGCCCAGATATCGCCATGGAGCTATAGCGCCATCTTTCAGGCTGAGGGATTTATCAGGTATAACCAGATCAGGGTCAATTTCCAGGATAATCCCCAGGCCAGAACAATGGGGGCAGGCCCCATGGGGGCTGTTGAAGGAGAAAGTTCGGGGCTCGATCTCCGGCAAGGATATTCCACAATCCACGCAAGCTGAATGCTCTGAAAACAGAATATCCCGAGGGCCTTCTTCCTCCAGTATGGAAACCACAATGACGCCGTTTCCAAACTTGAGGGCCGTTTCCACTGAATCGGCCAGGCGGCTACGGTAATCTTCGTCTTCGGAATGGTGGATTATAAGTCTATCCACCACCGCTTCGATGGTGTGGAGCTTGTAGCGGTCCAGCTCAATCTCTTCATCCAATTCCATTATTCTACCGTCAATGCGAGCCCTGACGTACCCAGCGCGTCGGATTTCCTCCAGAACATTTTTGTGGTGGCCCTTGCGTCCTCGGACCAGAGGAGCAAGGAGCATGATTTTTGTGCCTTCGGGGAGGGAAAGCAGGGAATCAACTATTTGTTGAGGAGTCTGAGGGGAAATTTCCTTCCCGCAACTGGGGCAGTGAGGTCTGCCCACTCTGGCGAACAGGAGGCGTAGGTAATCGTATACCTCGGTAACAGTTCCCACCGTAGAGCGGGGGTTGTGGCTTACCCCTTTCTGGTCAATGGAAATGGCTGGAGATAGACCTTCAATAACATCCACATCGGGCTTTTCCATCAGGCCCAGGAACTGGCGAGCGTAAGCGGAAAGGGATTCCACATAGCGGCGCTGTCCTTCGGCGTAGAGGGTATCAAAGGCCAGGCTTGATTTCCCGGAACCAGAAACCCCGGTTATAACCACCAGTTTGTCTCTGGGTATTTCCACCGTTATGTTCTTCAGGTTATGTTCTCTTGCTCCTCTCACCACGATCTTGTTCTGCCCCATTTCCCTTTGCCCTTCCGTCAGGAAATACTCTAAAAATTTTAGCACCGAAGGAAACGATTAGCAAGAACCGCAAAATCCTGCGCCAGAAGCTCGCTCTCAGATGTAAAGGTGGTGCCCCAGGGGAAGCATCAAGCGCCGCAGCTTGTGCCTGGCGTCCCTTCTACCAGGCCCGTTGAGGATCTGAGAGGCTGCTCCGGGTAGCTATTAAGGCTTGAAGGGGGCCTTGATTCATGAAATTTGCATAACCTGACCTTTGGGATATAATTCAAAAGAAATCCCACGGAGCCAAGGAGGGTGACCGTGCGGAAAGTTAGAATTATAATAGCCGACGATGAACCCATAATTCGGATGGACCTTAAAGAGATGCTCACCAGCCTCGGCTACCTGGTAGTGGGGGAAGCGGGCGATGGAAGAAGTGTGGTTAACATGTCCAGGGAACTGCGCCCGGATCTTGTGATCATGGACATAAAGATGCCCGATATGGATGGAATTGAAGCCGCCCGGATCTTGACTCAGGAAGATATCGCCCCCGTTATTTTCCTCACTGCTTACAGTCAGAAAGAACTTGTGGATCAGGCGAAAGAAGCGGGAGTCGTGGCTTACCTTGTGAAACCCTTCCGGGAATCAGACCTGGCCCCGGCTATAGAGATTGCTTTAGCCCGCTTTGAACAATTTAGGGCTCTCAAAAAGGAAGTAGCTGATCTGAAAGAAGCGCTTGAAACGCGCAAACTTGTGGAAAGGGCAAAGGGGATATTAATGGATACCCAGGGCTTATCCGAAGCCGAGGCCTTCAGGCGCATTCAGAAATTGAGCATGGACACCCGTAAGCCCATGAAAGAAGTGGCCGAGGCTATAATCCTCGCATACGAAGCCACCAAGAAGCACGAATAGGAGGAGAGAGTGAACTGGGAAGAAGTGGAAAAGAAGATAGTCCACTGGCTGAGAAGTAAGGTGGAAGAGGCTGGGGCTAATGGTCTGGTCCAGGGAATAAGTGGGGGGCTTGATTCCTCCATAACCGCTGTTTTGGCCAAAAAGGCTGTAGGAAATAACCACTTAGGCCTGATTCTGCCCTGTCACAGTTCTCCCGAGGATATTGAGCACGCTAACCTCCTGGCTCAAACCTTCGCCCTGAGAACCGAGGTGGTGGATTTAACCCCTGTCTATGATCTTCTTCTCACTATTCTCCCTCCAGGTACCCCAATGGCCAGGGCTAACCTCAAGCCTCGCCTGAGGATGCTTACCCTTTACTATTACGCCAACACCTTCAATTACCTGGTAGTGGGGACTGGTAACAAGAGCGAGCTCCAGGTGGGCTACTTTACCAAATATGGCGATGGAGGGGTTGACCTTCTTCCTTTGGGAAGCCTGTATAAGACTCAGCTGCGGGATTTTGCTCGTTACCTTGGAATCCCCAGGGAGATAATTGAGAAACCCCCCAGCGCAGGCCTTTGGGAAGGTCAGACCGATGAAGGGGAAATGGGAATAACTTATTCTGAACTGGATTCAATTCTGGAGGCTCTGGAAAAGGGGGAATATGACGCTTCTTCTCCCCTGGTCCTCAAAGTGGAGAGGATGGTGAAAGCAACAGCCCACAAAAGGGCTCTGCCTCCAATATGCCCTCTTTGAACGGAGAAGAACAATGTTCAGACATTACGAATTGCACACCCATTCTTTCTTCAGCGATGGAGAACTTTTGCCCAGCGAGCTCATAAGGCGTGCTTATTCCAAAGGGTGCGCTGCTATAGCCATAACCGATCATGCTGATGTCTCAAACCTTGAAAGGCTGGTGAGGGAATTGGTCAGGTTAGCCAGGGAACAATCCGATAGCCTGCCAATACCCTTTATCCCTGGGATTGAGATAACCCATGTGCCTCCTTCGGCAATCCCTCACCTGGCCCTGAAGGCCAAAGAGCTGGGAGCTGGGATCGTCGTGGTGCACGGGGAAACGATAATGGAACCTGTTTACCCTGGCACTAACAGGGCAGCGGTGGAATGCCCCTATGTGGACATTTTGGCTCATCCTGGCTTCATTACCGTGGAGGAAGCGGCTGCAGCGGCCGAGAATGGGGTTTACCTTGAGATAAGTGCCCGGAAATGGCATTGCCTCACCAACGGCCACGTAGTCAAAGTAGCAAGGCTTACCGGAGCAAAACTTCTGGTGAACTCCGACGCTCACTCTTCCAATGATCTAATGGATCCCGAACTGGCCAGGAAAGTAGCTATGGGGGCAGGTCTGGAAGGGGAAGAGCTCGAGCTCGTCCTGGTCCATAACCCGGTAAGCCTGATAGAAAAAGCTCTGCAGGCTTTAAAACTTTAAACTGGCCCTTTTGCGTCACTTTACAGGTTAAATTATAATTTCTTTGGCAGGCGAAGCCATGGTTAGGCTTTGGCTTTGGTTTTTGATTTTGATGGGAGGCATTTCCATAATAGCAGGCATATTTTATTTGAGCCAGGAAGAAGAACCCCTGGAGGTCCAGAATCTGACCCTTGTTGTTCCAGCGGTCACCGCTGAAACTTCTCCAACTCCTGAGCTTAAGCCGTCGGTTTTCGTTTCACCGCAGCTTTCCCTAGGGCCTTCTCCAACTCCTGAGCTTAAGCCGTCGGTTTTCGTTTCACCACAACTTTCCCTGGAGCTTTCTCTAACTCCCTCTCCAACGCCCGCTCCCAGGCCGGTTAGAATCATTATCCCTGCTATAAAAGTTGATGCTCCGGTTGTGGAAGTGGGGATAAAAATAGTGCACACTAAAAAGGGCCTTCAGGCACAGTGGGAAGTAGCCGAATATGCCGCAGGGCATCACTCCACCAGTGCCAGCCCCGGCGAAGGGGGAAACATCGTAATTTCGGGTCATCACAACGTAAAAGGCAAGGTTTTCCAGAGGCTGTGGGAGTTAAAGCCTGGGGACAGAGTGCTCCTCTACAACGCTGAAGGCAAAGTGTTCATATACGAGGTCAAAGAGGTTCTTTTGCTCAGGGAAAAGGGGGTGAGCGAGGAACAGCGGAGGGCTAATGCCAGGTATATGGACCCCACTCCGGATGAAACCCTTACTTTAATAACCTGCTGGCCTCCCCGTGGAAATTCCCATAGGGTAATAGTAATTGCCAAACCGTTTGAGCCTGGCCAGTTGAAGGCAAATATGGATTAGAAGGAGAAAGGGATGGGGGAGAGGAAGCGCATCCTCTGCATAGAAGACGAACCCGAAATGATAGAATTGATCCGCATTATTCTGGAGAAAAAGGGTTTTGAGGTCAAAGGAGCTGTAGGAGGGAAAGAAGGCTTGGAAAAAGCCCGGTCCGAAAAACCAGACCTGATCCTTCTGGACCTTATGATGCCTGAGATGGACGGGTGGGAAGTTTACCGTCAGCTCAAAAGCGATGAAGAGCTCAAGGATATTCCAGTAATCATCGTTACTGCCAGGTCCCAGAATATAGATAAAATCCTGGGGCTTCACATAGCGAAGGTTGATGATTACATAACCAAGCCCTTCGGCCCCAGCGATCTGGTAGAGAGTATAAAAAGGGTCTTAGGCCTTCAGGGCTGAAGATTACTTGGGCGGCAATTCAATTGGAGCCCATGGGCTTATCTTGCGGATTTTCTGGATGATGCGTTCCCTTTCTGCAGGGTCTGTTGTGGCAGCAAGCCTGGCTCTTAGCTTGCGCAGTTTTTGTTTGCGTACTCTCCTTCTCCTCAGTTCCTGCTCTCTTTCCCTGACCATACTTTCCCTCCCCTGAAGTTATTGGTCTTTCTGCTTTTCCACCAAAGGAAAGCCCCTGGCAGGCTTGTAAAATAAATTATAGCCTGCATCAACAGGGAAAGGGAAAAAGCGCCCGCCGGAGAGGTTACTCCAGCCAGGCTGCTGTAGAGGAAAACGAAGGTGCCCTGGTTAACTCCAAGCCCTCCCACCGAAGGAATGAGAATGGGAGCAAAAGGGGTTAAGGGGTTCAGGATGAAGATGTAAATGGGGGGTATGCCGGCGTGAACAGCTTCCGAAGCACACCAGTTCACCAGGCTGGTGAGGGTAAGGCCGCAAAGGGCTACCAGAAAAGCTTTCCCTAAGACTGTGGGCTTGGCTCTGTAGGCATCCACAGCCCTGGAAAGGCGCAGGAGAAAGGGGTTGATGGTGGTCACTTTGCCCAGAAGTCGCCTGAGCCGGCGGCTCATGAGGGAAGCAAAACCCAGGATAAAAAATATATTCACACCCACTACAACCACTACAAGACCGTAAAGGTCAACCCTTTTCATCCCCCAGAGGGCGAAAGTTACTCCCACCAGACCTCCGAAGAGGAAAGAAGCCAGCCCCACTAACCTGTCCACCAGCACGGATATAGCTGCCTCTGTCGCCTGTTCCGAATCTACTGCCAGACCATAGCCCCGCATTACGTCTATCGCCACCATGGGTAGCAGGAAATTCCCAAAGAACAGACCTGTGAAAAAATAAGAAGTCAGGCTACTGAAAGGCACTTCCATCCCCGCTGCTCTCAAAAGCAAATGCCACTTATAAATGTTGACGAATATAGCCAGAATGTAAAGGGCAAAAGCTAAAAGGACCAGCTCAAGCTTAGCCCTTGAAAGCAGCTCCCATGACTGATGTATTTCAGGTTTGGTGAGGAGAAAAACCAGTAAACCGATGCTTATGGCTACCTTAAGGGCGGAGGTGAGAGCTTTTTTCATTCTTCTTTGTACTCCGGATCAATGATGGGGGCAAAGGGGTCAAGGGTTAACTTCGTAACTACCGAGGGAGGAGCCTTTTCAAGCTTGGAAGGGGGTTCCACTTTTTTGGTAGTCCAGGCCATATCCCAGATCACATGCTTACGGCCTCGGACATAATAATCATAAGCACCCAGAAGTCGAGCGAAGGCTTCTACTGCCGCCAGAGCTATAAGAACGTAAATGAGCCTTATAGCTCCCCACAGCTCCGCAAGCCAGAGACGCACGATTCGCCAGGTGTCAAGGCTTGCCACCTTATAGCCATATTTGTGCATAAGGTGAAGGTGGCCAGCATAGTTGCGCCGGCGCTGTCGGATAAAATCTCCCAGAGTCGTTGGGCCCATGTTGAAAACCACTGCGTCAGGAGCATAACGCACTTCAAGGCCCCGTTTTATAACCAGAGCTTCCACAAAAGCTTCATCCATAGCCACATCAGGCGGGATCTGATCGAAGACTTTGCGGAAGGCTATGAGCTCCCCAAGGCGGGGGATTTCCATACAGAGTTCGTGCTCCAGCTTCAACCTCAAATGGGATAGAGCGGCGATGATGTGGTCAGGGGTATTAACGGCCACCTTTTGGGCTCCCGTCATCCCAACCCTGGGATCCTTGAACATCCTGACCAGGTTTTCAATGGCATCGTAGCGGGGAAGCGTATCGCCGCTTTCCAGGACGCAGATTTCTTCTCTGGCGTGCCTTAAGAACAGGTTTACAGCGGAGGTTTTCCCTTCTCTCCGCTCTTGAACCAGTAGCTTTATCCTGGGGTCCTTCTGCTGGTATTCCTGAACTATCTCCACAGTGCGATCAGTGCAACCCGAGGCCACAACGATTATTTCGGTAATTTCTACTTCATGGAGCTTCTGGTTGAGGAGAGCATCCAGAAGCTTGCCTATGTTGGCCTCCTCATTGTAGGCGGTAATGCCTACACTGCAGCGGATTTTCCCCTCTCCCACTTTATTACCCACGGTTAAAATTTTACAGGAGGGATTATAGCATAAAGACCTCTTTTCGCCAAAAGGTCAAAGACAGCCCTTATCGCTCCCGGTTTTAACGTAAGTTGAGGATAAGGCCTGATTCTGGTAAAATCAAAGGGCAAAGTCAGGCTGAAAGGGGGTAAAAGGTGCTTTTCGCTTTTAAATGGTGGCTCGCTTTAAGCCTTCTGAACCTGCTGGCTCTGCCTTTAACGCGCCGCCTTTTTCCCTTTATCCCGGGAAATGGTTACCCATTCTCCAGACCTCTGGGCCTCCTCCTGACCTGCTGGATTTTCTGGCTCGGGTGTTCTTTCGGTTTCATTCAGAATAGTCCTGGTGGTGTTATCGCCGCCCTGGCACTGGCTTCGCTCATTTCCTGGAAGCTGGGCCGAAAGGATTTAAGGGATTTCTGGAGCCAGGAGCGCCCCTTGATCTTAGCCACTGAACTGATCCACGCGTTAGCCTTTGCTTCCTTCGCCCTCTTCAAGGCCTTTCGCCCTGAAATTTCCGGTACCGAGAAACCCATGGAACTGGCCTTTCTCAACGCTATCCTTAGGAGCCCGAATTTTCCACCTCACGACCCCTGGCTCTCGGGTTTTGCCATAAGTTACTATTATTTTGGCTACGTGATGGTGGCTTTTCTGGCCAAATTGACCGCCACCCCTTCAAGTGTGGCCTTTAACCTCGCGATAGCTTCTCTCTTCGCCCTCACCGTTACAAGCCTTTTTGGAGTGGTCTACGGGCTAATAAAAGTGGAAGAGGGTTCGCCCTGGCGAGCAATCCGGTGGGCTTTTATGGGAGCAATGCTGGTAGCTGTGATGGGCAATCAGGAAGGATTCCTGGAGCTTCTCCACTGCAAGGGCATAGGCTCGCCAGCTTTCTGGGAGTGGATTGATATAAAGGGTTTAGCTCAGGCTCCACCATGCCCTGGCTCCCTCCACCCCGTGGATTTCTGGTGGTGGTGGAGGGCTTCCAGAGTAATCCATGACCGCAATCTCCTGGGACAGGACCAAGAGGTAATTGACGAGTTCCCCTTCTTCAGTTTCCTTTTGGGAGATTTGCACCCTCACGTCCTGGCTCTGCCTTTTGCTATTATGGCTACAGGCCTGGCTTTGAACATTTTTTATTCCTACCCCGTTTCTTTCGCCTGGTCAAACTTGTTCTTTTACAGCCTTATCCTGGGAGGACTAGGCTTTTTGAACACGTGGGATTTCCCCATTTACCTGGCTTTCGTGGGAGCAACAGTCGCTCTTGCCCACCACCGGGAGGGAGAAAGAGCTCCCGTGAAGAAGGCTTTAAGGCTTGTCTTTGTTCTGGGTGCGCTTGGAGTAGCTCTGTACATCCCTTTCTACGTCAGTTTTCGTTCTCAAGCCGGGGGGATTTTGCCTGTAATCTTCAACGCTACGAAGGTTCACCAGTACTTTATCATGTTCGCCCCCTTTATCCTCGCAGGGCCGGCCCTTTTCTCTCCGCTTCGCACTCTGAGGGCAACAGGGCTTGCTAAAACCCTGTCAATTACAGCTGTCTTCCTGGCCCTTTTGTGCTACCTTTTCCGGAAACCCCTTCCCGCTCTTCTTATTCCTCTAAGCCTCATAGCTTTCCTTTCAATTCTGAATAACAAAGAAAAGCCTTCTGCCTTTGCCCTGCTTCTCTGGCTTTCAGGCCTCCTTCTTACTCTGACGGTGGAGTTCGTTTATGTCAGGGACCTTTTTGGGACAAGGATGAACACTGTTTTCAAACTTTACTACCAGGCCTGGGTTCTGATGGGGCTGGCCTGTGCTTTTGCCCTCTATAGACTTTCCACCAGAGTTTCCTTCACCAGAACCTTGTGGAGGAATTTCATCCTCCTCTTCGTGGGCTTCGGCTTTTTTTATCCTCTGGCCGCTTCGGCAACCAGGGCCTTCGCTGAAGGGAGGGGGCCATTGACCCTGGACGGAACTGTCTATTTAAAAGAGGTTAATCCGGCTGATTACGAAGCCATCCTCTGGCTCAATCAAAATGTTAAAGGGGTTCCCGTTATTCTGGAAGCCACCGGTGGCTCTTACACCTATTACGGCCGGGTCTCTACCCATACAGGACTTCCGACAATTCTGGGCTGGGATTTCCATGAATTTCAGTGGCGCGGTTCCTATGAAGAGCCCTCTCGGCGCAAGCCTGACATCTCCCGAATCTACACTACTCCGGATCCTGAAGAAGCAAAGGAGCTTGTCCAGAAATACAATGTGCGTTACATTTACATTGGGCCTCTTGAGCGCGAAACTTACCGGCTCACCGGCCTGGCGGAGGAGAAATTTTCCCGTTTTGCGACCCTGGTGTATGATAAAAATGGGGTGAAAATTTTCGTTTGTCCTTTCCCTTGAAAGGGGCAGGAGCCTTGCAGGAAAGGGACCTTCAGACTCTGGAGTTCTTCAAAATTCTGGAAAAGCTGGCTTCTTACACCTCCTTTGAGGGGAGCCGGGAGTTGGCCTTTTCCCTGCGCCCTTCTTCCGATGAGAAAGAAGTGGAGTTAAAGCTCCGGGAAACAGCAGAGGCCATTTCTCTCCTTCGGGAAAAAGCCAACCTCTCCCTGGCGGGGGCGGTGGAAATTCGTCCTTTCCTGGATAGAGCGGCAAAATTTCAAATCCTTCTGCCCCAAGAACTTATCGCCATAAAGAACACGATTTTAGCCGCTGCCAGGCTTCGGCGGGCTATAGTCCGTTACTCCGATATAGCTCCCCTGCTTTCGGCAAAGGCCAGGGGGATGGAGGATTACACCTGGGTGGCCCGCGAAATCGGGCAGGCTATAAGCGAGCAGGGCGACGTTCTGGATGAAGCCTCTCCTGAGCTTAAGCGCATCCGTCGGGAGCTGAGGGAGACTCGTGAGCTCCTCTTCCATCGCCTTCACGAAATCATAACTTCACCGGCCGTAGCTCAGTTCATCCAGGAACCCATAATAACTGAGCGCCACGGCCGCTTCGTAATCCCCGTCAAAGCCCAGTTTAAAAGCCGCATACCTGGCCTCGTCCACGATATATCCGCCAGTGGGGTTACAGTTTTCCTGGAGCCTCTGGAAGTGGTGGAGCTGGGGAACCAGTTTCGAGAGCTTCAGCTTATGGAAGAAGAGGAAATCCGCCGAGTTCTGGCCCGCTTCACTCGCCTCATAGCTGAAGAGGAACCTTACCTCCGCCGCACTGTGGAAATTATGGCGGAAATTGACCTGGCTTTCGCCAAAGCTCAATATGCCTTAGCTACCGATTCCGTTATACCGAAACTTGTCCCTTGGAAGGGTCCCGTCCTCAAGGACTCTTTCGTCCACCCAGGGGTAACCCTCTCCTTCAAGAAAGCTCGCCACCCTCTTCTGGACCCCCGCAAAGTGGTCCCCGTGGACATATACTTAACCGATGACTATTTCATTCTGGTGATAACGGGGCCCAACACTGGAGGCAAAACCGTAACGTTGAAAACGGCTGGGCTTCTGGCTCTGATGGCTCAGGCGGGTCTTGCCATCCCCGCTCAGGAAGGTTCTTCCCTTTCGGTTTTCCGGGGAATATATGCCGATATTGGCGATGAGCAATCTATAGAGCAAAGTCTTTCCACTTTTTCCTCTCATATGAGCAACATAATCCGGATTCTGAACATGGCCGACTCCCGTTCCTTGGTGATTCTGGATGAGCTGGGAGCAGGGACGGACCCGGTGGAAGGAGCAGCTTTGGCAAGGGCTCTCCTGGCCCACCTCAGAAACAGGAGCATTACCACGCTGGTGGCCACCCACATTTCGGAGCTTAAAGCTTACGCCTATGCCACCCCCGGTGTGGAAAACGCTTCTATGGAATTTGATCCTGAGACCCTGGCGCCAACATACAGTCTCAAGATAGGATTTCCGGGGCAATCCAACGCTTTGATAATAGCTTCAAGGCTTGGCCTCGATCCTGAGATAATACGTCAGGCCAGGGATTTCCTTCCTCCTCAGAGGCTTGAGACAGAAGCTCTCCTGGCTCAGATTCAGGAAACCTACAGGCGGGCCAGAGAACTGGAGGAAGAAGCCAGCAGAGCCCTGGAAAGAGCCAGGCAATGGGAGGAAGAAGCCCGCAAGAAATTGGAAGAGCTTGAAAAAGAGCGACACCGCATCTTGGAGGAAACCCGTCGGGAAGCACAGGAGGAAATTGATAGGATTCGGGCAGAACTGGCCAGACTGAAAGCAACGGCGGAAATCCACCGTTCTCCCGAGACTATAAGGGAAATATTGCAGGAAATCGAAAAGCTGGAGGAAAGCGTCCCCCCACCGCCGCCTCCTGTTCTCCCAGGCCCTATTTCGGTAGGAGATTGGGTTTGGGTCCATGGCCTTAATTCCTCCGGAGAAGTGATAGCCCTTATGGAAGAGGAAGCGGTGGTGCTGGTGGACAACTGGAGAGTCAGGGTGCCTCTGGATAGACTTGAGAAACGGCAATCGCCATCCTTTAGCATTCCCAGAGCTGAGAGCGTTGTTTTCCCGCGGCCCTCAAAGGTTCCGGGCGAGCTTAACTTACGGGGGATGAAGGTTGAGGAGGCTCTCATACTCCTGGATAATTATTTAGATCAGGCTTTTCTGGCGGGGCTTGAAAAAGTAAGGTTAGTCCACGGTAAGGGAACGGGAGCTCTCCGTCAGGCTTTGTGGGCGTATCTGGCAGAACATCCTCTCGTAGCCTCTTTTTACCACGCTCCTCCTGGTGAAGGTGGAGATGGGGTAACAATCGTCAGGTTCAATCGTTAAAACTTTCCTCTTTGTGGAAGCGCCACGCTCGGCCGCGTCGGAAAGAAAACCACTCCTTTCCAGCCGCTTCGGCTTTCCGGGCAAAAATAAGATAACCGGTGTGGGCTACCATCCGGTCATCGGGGCGAAGCCTTTCGTGGACGGCTTTGTATGGTCTGAGGAACAGCTCTTCAACTTCAACGTCTACAAACCCATGGTTCTCCAAGCCTTCCAGAAGCTTTATCACCTGATTGGCTGTTGGAACCAGCGCTCCGAAAAAACCGCCCGGCTTAAGGGTTTCCTCAGCCTGGGCCAGGTATTCCCACGGAGTGCGGAGGTCCAAAAATAGAGCATCCACTTCTTTTTCGTCAAAGCCTTGAGCAATGTCCCTTTCTTTAAGCTCCACGTAATCCAGAACTCCAGCCATCTCCAGAGTGCGGTGGGCAAACTTAAGCATTTCAGGCCTCACCTCATAAGAGTAAACCCGTCCCGAAGGCATCACTGCCCTGGCCAGCACCAGGGTAAGGGCTCCACTTCCGGTTCCAGCTTCCACCACCCTCTTCCCGGGCATCAAATTTAGTCTGAGGATTATGTAGCCAGCGTCTTTTGGATAGATTATCTGGGTTATGCGTGGGATAGATTGGATGAGGTCGAAGGTGGAGGGCTCCAGCAGGAGGAACTTATGCCCCAGGTGAGATTGGACAGAGGAACCAAAGGGTTTTCCTATCAGGTCTTCGTGCTTTATATAGCCGAACTGGGTTTCAAAGCGCTTGCCCGGGGAAAGCTTCAAGATGAAGCGCTTACCTTTTTGGCTAATCAGGAGCACCAGGGACCCTTCTCTGGCGACTTCCACCGAACACCTCTCAATAAAAATTCCCCGCTGTGCCGTGTGCGAACTGGTTCGACCCTTTAAACTTACCTTGGAAGCTCCCCGTCGGTTACTGCCTCGCCTCCAGGGCTATCGCATCCCCTTCTGCGGAAGCTTCCCTGGGTCAAGTGTTGGCTCGAACCCCCTTTTTCGCATCACGCACACAGCAGGGCTAAACCAATTTTAGCACAGGTTAGAAATAAAGTCAAACCAATGCCCTCAGGCTCGAAAGGGACAGGCCAAATGATCGCTCAGGGCTTGCTGGCCGTTTGCGGAAGGTCGCCCAGAATTGTGGCTTTTTGACTTTTTAGCCTTCAGGATTAAAATTTAACCCAATAGCTCAAGAGGGTTAAAGTTAGAGGCCATGAGCTGGTTGAAAATCCTAAGCTTTATCGTGGGATCAGTTTTTCTTTTAGCGGGCTGCGTTTCCAGAACGGTTTCTAAAGAGGGATTGGGTCCAGCTCCTTCCTTTACTCTCCCTTCCCTGGATGGCCAGGAAAAAAGTCTGGAAGACTTCAAAGGCAGGCCTATTTTACTCCATTTCTGGGCTACATGGTGCCCCCCATGCCGGGAGGAAATGCCTGTTTTCCAGAAATTCTACAATGAGCTCGGCCCTTCAGGCCTTGTCATCCTGGGAATAAACGTGGGTGAATCGCCTGAAGTGGTCAGAAATTTTGTGGAGGAATTAAATGTCACTTTCCCCATCCTCCTGGACGAGAAGGGAAAAATCGCCAACAAATACGGCGTTAGGGGCCTGCCCACTACTTTTTGGATTGACCCTTCAGGGGAAATTGTGAATGTCACCCTCGGAGGGCCTTTGCCTGAAGAGTTCATCGTGGAAAATTTACATAAAATAGGAGCAGGAAAACGGTGGCATTAGTTTACCTGGGACTTGGTTCTAACCTTGGGGACCGGGAAAGGAATATCTCCATAGCCCTTGAAAGAATTGAGGAGGAAATCAGCATTCTGCAGCTTTCTTCCCTGTACGAAACAGAACCCGTTGGATACTTGGCACAGCCCTGGTTCCTGAATGCGGTCTGTGCTGGGGAGACGAAGCTTGCTCCTTATCCACTTCTTGATTTCCTCAAAGCTGTGGAGAGGGAGTTGGGGCGCACTGAGGGGGTACGCTGGGGGCCAAGAATCATTGACATTGACATTCTTTTTTATGATACCCTGGTCTTTTCCGATGAAAAGCTCACAATCCCTCACCCTCGCCTCCACGAGCGCCGCTTTGTCCTGGTTCCCCTGGCCGAAATTGCCCCTGATTTTGTCCACCCCTACTTTGGGCTGACGGTTTCTGAACTCCTGGCTGGAGTGAAGGATCCCTCGGAGGTAAGATTATGGAAGGAAAATTGGTTAAAACCCAAAAATTGAGTTTGGCTTCAAAGGCGAAAGGCTATCTCCTGGTAACCAAACCTCCAAGCGTGTTGCTTCTTGTTTTTACAGCTGTCGGTGGTATGATAGCTGCTGTCGGGCCAGCCATCCCCTGGGGTAAATTTCTCATAGCTTTTGTAGCTATAACTGCCGGGTGTGCGGGGGCTAACACCATTACCTCTTACATAGACAGGGATATAGACGCAGTGATGGAACGAACTCGTCGCCGTCCATTGCCCCAGGGTATTATTTCACCTGAGGAAGCCCTAATGTGGGGAATTATCCTGAGCACTGGGGCCATATTGCTCTCAGCTCTCCTCAATTGGTGGGCTTTGTTCTGGATGTTATTCGGGCTCTTTGATAACATTGTTGTCTACAGCCTTTTGTCCAAACGTCGCACTCCATGGAACATAATTTTAGGCTCCTTTAGCGGAGGGGCTCCGACGGTTTTCGGATGGGCAGCTATGCGGGGGGATATCGCCCTGTTGCCTGTGCTCATGGCAGCTCTGGTAGTCCTCTGGACTCCGGCGCATATTTGGAGCCTGGCCCTTCGCTATCGGGATGATTACGCTCGTGCCGGGGTTCCCATGCTTCCGGTGGTTACCAGTGAGAAGAAAGTTCTAAGGTGTGTGGTCTCTACGGCTCTGCTTATGTTCATCGTTTCGGTGCTGATCCAAGCCGTTGGGGGTTTCGGGCCCATTTACTCTTTCCTGGCCTACATCCCGGGAGTTGCTCTGCTGATGGTTAATTTTTACCTCTGGTTTAAGCCCACAGCCCGCAATGCCTGGATCGCCTTTAAAATCACAAGCCCTTACCTTGCAGCTCTTTTCACCGGCGTTATTCTTGAGAGTATTCTGGGATGAGATGGCTTCCTCTAATTTTGGCGCTACTCCTTCTGGCTTCTGAAACCGCAGCTCAAGGGCCTCCGACGATGGAGGAAGCTCTCTCTTTGAAAGAAGAGGGGAAGTGTTCTGAAGCCATCAGGCTCTTTGAAGCCCTGCTTCCTGCCCCCGAAGCTTTTATTTCCCTCGGAGAATGTCTTGAGGAGGAAGCCGATTACCAGGGAGCGCTAAAAGTATGGCAAAACTTTCTCTCCCTTTACCCTCAGGATTTCAGAGCTCCTCTGATACCCCTGCGTATCGGTCGCCTTTACAAAAAAGTTAATAATCCCCAGGCAGCTATCCAAGCTTATTTGCTCCACGCTCAAAGCGGCGGCTTGCTCTCCGAAGTTGCCTGGGAAGAGGTCGGAGACCTCTACAGAGGGATGGGCTACTATCGGGAGGCAGTGAAAGCCTATCGGGAGGCCTTTAAGATCAGTAACTCCTTCCATCTGCGGGAAAAGATTTTAGAAACCCTGGCCGAAGCCAAAGATCACAAAGGGGCCATGGTTGAATGCACTAACCTGGAAAGTTTGCCCCTCAGCGCCCCAGTTAGGGTTCGCATAAATTATTTGTGCGGCCGAATTTACAGGGAAGCAGGAGCTTTATGGAAAGCTTTCAGCCTCTTCCGGCGTGCTGTAGAGCTTTTCCCCGAGTCTCCCTACGCGTATTTTTCTCTCATAGAGCTGGTGGAAGCCGGGAAGCCAGTGGATGATTACCTGAGAGGTCTGGTGGACTACCACGCTTGTTTCTCTTATCCGCAGGCTTGCGGTGCTGCCCTGTTGGCTTTTGGGCGATACATAGCTGCCAATCCGGTGCACCATAAACCTGAAGCTCACTATTACGCTGCCATAATCTACCGAAGGCTCGGAGATTACCAGGCTTCCCTGAGGGAGTGGGATTGGCTCATTCAAACCCATCCCGATAGCCCTCTTGTGCCCGAGGGGTGGTGGGAAAAGGGCAGGACCCTTGAGCAAGCAGGCAGAATTACCGAGGCTCTGGCTATCTATCAAAAGTTAGCTGACTTTTACCCCGATAGTCCCTTCGCTCTCAAAGCCCTGAAGGAAGCAGCACGCCTTATGGAGGAGAAGGGCGATTTTGCCTCAGCTTCCAGCCTTTACCTTAAAGCGAGCAGGATAGCTGCCTCTTCGGAGGAGCAAAAGGAAGCGTTATTTAAAGCAGGCCTTGTTCTTTATAGAGCGGGGAATCTGGACGCTGCTGTTGAGCTCTGGAGGGGGTTAGATAATTCCAGAGCCCTCTTCTGGATCGGCAAAGCTTTAATGAAACAAGGTAGATGGGCAGAAGCCCGAAGCTATTGGGAGAGAGCTCACAACCTTGCTCCCGAAAGCTATTACGGTCTGCGGGCTTTGGCCAGCCTTCGCCGATTTGATTTCGCTTCTGGTCACGGTTACACGAAACCCGGGCAAGAGCTTTCTCCCGAAACCCTAAAGGATTGGCTCAGCACTTGGAGTTCTTTGTCTCCATCAGGGGTTGAAAGTGATCCTCGTTGGGCAAAGGCCAGAGCCTTCATGATGGCTGGTTACAGGGATAAAGCCCTGGTGCTTTACAGAAACCTTTACAGGGAATATTCCCAGGACCCGAAGGCTCTTGCCTTTTTAACTTTCTACTTCCGTCGGGAAAAACTCTATTCCCTCTCCATTCGTTCGGCCATGAGCCTTGTCTGGCTTGCTCAGAGAGCGGGGGTATCGCTTCCCCCTGAACTGTGGGAACTTTCATATCCCTTTTTCTTCACCAGGCTTATAGAGCAAGAGGCTTCTTTCTGGAAAATAGATCCTCTGCTTTTAGCGGCCGTGATACGTCAGGAAAGCCTTTTTGACCCCTGGGTAAGCTCACCGGCGGGGGCAATCGGCCTTATGCAGATCATCCCCCCTACAGGGAAGTCCATAGCCTCGGCTCTGGGATGGCCCAACTTTTCGGAAAAACTTCTAGAAAGACCCTGGGTTAGCCTCAAGTTCGGGACCTGGTATCTTGTTCGGCAAAAAGAGAGGTTTGGTCATTGGTTTGTGGCACTGGCTGCTTACAATGCTGGCCCTCTGCGAGCGGCAAAGTGGTGGGAACAGGCTGGCTATGACCCTGACCTCTTTGTGGAGATTATCCCGATAGAGGAGACGAGCCGATATGTGAGGGCCATCTATGAACAGTACGCCATTTACCAGAAAATTTATCGGGAATGAGGGGGAACTGGCTTGACAGCGCCCGCCGGTGAGGTTAAAATTGCCTTCAAATCACGGGGATAAAGCGATGACAGCTAAAAACTTTGCGCTCCTTTCAGCAATAACCGTTCTTATACTTTTGAGTCTGGGGATTTATTCGTTCTACACCTACAGAACTCCCTACCGTGAGTCCCCTGAGACGGTCCTGCCTGAGGAGGCGCCACGGTTTGTCAAATTCAACGGCAGAGCAATACCATCCCGTGAGGCCAACCTTGCTTTCCCCATATCTGGGCGAATATCAAGGCTTTATGTGCGAGAGGGGGACGTGGTTGAAGAGGGGGAAGAGCTTGCCTCCCTTGAAGATTCCCTCTTGAAGATAGAGCTGGCTGCAGCGGAGGCCGAACTGGAGGAAGCTAAACTGGAGCTGGAAATGCTCAAAGCCTCTTCAGATGTTCTCCGATCAGCAGAAGCGGAATTGCGGGAAGCCAGGGCCCTGGTAGAAGAAGCCAGGGCTCAACTGGCTGGTGCTCAGGCAGAGCTCAGGATCCTTGAGGGTGGCCCTTCAGAGGAAGAACTGCGCATCGCTAAAGCCGAGGTGGACAGAGCTGAAGCCATAATGCGTCAGGCCCAAGCTGAATATGACAAAGTAGCCTGGGCGCCCGGAGCGGGTGCGAGTCCCCAGGCCATAGCTCTGGAACAAGCCACCCTCAATTATGAGCTGGCCAAAGCCCGTTACGAAGCTCTCCTCAAAGGCCCTTCTGAGGACCAGAAAGAGGTTGTGAGCTCCAAAGTTCAGGCCGCCTTTGCCAGGCTGAGGGCTGCTGAAGCCAGGCTTTCCCAGGTGCAAACCCGCTACGAGAGCCTTAAACGAGGGCCCGACCCTGAAAGGCTGGCCCTGGCTGAAACGAAGGTCAAAATAGCTGAGTTAAAAGTTCAGGCTGCTCGCATCCGGCTTGAGCAAGCTACTCTGAAGGCCCCTTTCAATGGAATTGTATGGAATGTGTGGAAAAGCGAAGGGGAAACGGTCTCTCCTGGTGATCTCGTTATGACGATAGGGGATAGCTCATCCTTGAAAGTAATAGCCACCGGGCTGACCCAGGACGACCTGAAATGGGTTCAGGAGGGGCAAAGCGTAATGGTAAGCTTTCCCTCCCTTTCTAACCTGACCCTTCCGGGGAAAATTGAGAGGATAGTGCCTGCTTTTCCCGCTGATGCGCGTTATAATATGTATGTAGAAATACTGGCCCTCGCTCCCCAGGTCAGATGGGGAATGACGGCCAATATAATGGTTAGTGTGCGGTGATCAAAAAGGATACCAGCAAGATTGCGGCCCTTCTCAAAAGCGAGGGGAAGAGGTTTACTGCGAAGCGGGCTCTTATCTACGAAGTAATCCATAAAAGTGAAGGCCATCTCCCCGCGGAAGAGATTTATTTGCGGGCCAAAAAACTGGACCCTAACATAAGCCTTTCAACCGTATACCGGACCCTTAACATCCTCAAAGAGCTGGGTCTGGTGCGGGAGTTGCACCTTGACGAAGAGCACCACCATTACGAACTTGTGGAAGGGGTGGCTCATTACCACATGATATGTGCGCAATGCGGGAAAATTGAGGAATTTAAAAGCGAACTGGCCGAAAAGCTCAGGGAAGAGCTGGAAAAGGAGTACGGGTTCAAGGCCAAATCTGCGCATATAGATTTTATTGGCCTGTGCGCAGATTGTAAGGATAAAATTGAATACTCTAAAGGCGATGACGGAGAGCAGTAGGCAGCCGTGCCGGCCTCCAGAGAGTCGCCGGGGCTGGGAAGGCGATGGCCGGTGGTTGCTGAATCCCCTCCCGAGCTGCAGGAGGAAAAGCCCGAAAGGGCTGAGTATGCCGAGCCGGAGAGCCCCCGTTAGAGGGCTGCAGAGGTCGCAGTTTGAAACCTGCGGCGAAGAAAGGTGGCACCACGAGAAGGCGAAACTTCTCGTCCTTTCGGGCGGGAAGTTTTTTTGTTAATTTGACTAAACCTTCAAGGAAGGAGGTGTGGGACCATGTTAGACCTGGATTTCATAAGGGAACACACAGCGGAGGTAAAGGAAGCCCTGGTCAAACTCAATACTGATGCCCCCATTGATGAAATCCTTGAGCTGGATCGCCAGAGGCGGGAAATTCTCAAAGAGCTGGAAGAACTTCGCCATCGCCGCAATATTGTCTCCAAAGAAATCCCGGGAGTAAAAGACGAAGCCAGGCGCCAGGAACTGGTTGAAGAAATGCGCCATGTGAGGGAAAGGATCGATGGACTCGAGGAGCGGCTGAGAGAGGTTGAAGAAAAGTTATATCAAGCGCTCCTGTGGGTTCCCAATATGCCTCACCCCAAAGTTCCCGTGGGTAGAGACGAAACAGAAAACGTGGTAGTGCGCACCTGGGGTGAGCCGAGGGAGTTTGACTTTGAGCCACTTCCCCACTGGGAATTGGGGGAAAGGCTCGGTATCATTGACTTTGAAAGGGGAGTGAAAATTTCCGGCTCTCGTTTCTACGTCCTCAAAGGCCTCGGGGCAAAACTGCAGCGAGCCCTCATCAACTGGATGCTGGATGTTCACATAAACGAACACGGCTACACTGAGGTCTACCCCCCTTATCTGGTCCGGCGGGAATGTCTTATCGGCACGGCTCAGCTGCCCAAATTCGCCGACAACCTCTACTACGATGCCGAGGATGACCTCTGGCTCATCCCCACGGCTGAAGTACCCGTTACCAACCTCTACCGGGACGAAATTCTGCCCCCAGGCTCCCTGCCTATATATCACGTGGCCTATTCAGCTTGCTTCCGGAGGGAGAGAGCGGCTGCCGGCAAGGATACCCGAGGCATCAAAAGGGTCCATCAGTTTGACAAGGTAGAACTGGTCAAGTTCGTGGAACCCCATACCTCTGACGAAGAACTGGAAAAGCTCGTAGCCGATGTGGAGGATCTCTGTCGCCGGCTCAATATCCCCTACCGGGTGGTGCAGATGTGCACCGGAGACCTGAGCTTTTCGGCGGCTATAAAGTATGACGTTGAACTTTGGGCGCCGGGGTGCAAAGAATGGCTTGAGGTTAGCTCCTGTTCCAATTTTCTGGATTTCCAGGCCCGCAGGGCCAACATCCGCTATCGTCCAGCTCCTAATGCCAGGCCGCGTTACGTCCACACCTTAAATGGAAGCGGGCTCGCCCTGCCCAGGACCATGATAGCCATTCTGGAGAACTACCAGCAGAAAGACGGTTCCATAGTTATACCTGAAGTCCTGCGCCCCTACATGGGCGGAATAGAGGTGATAAAATGAAAAAGTCATGGAAAGAGAAAGCCACAGATTACCTGCCATCCGTAGAGGAATTCCTCCGTAAAATTGTAGGCGAAGGGGAGGGAGAACTGAGCCGGCACTATGGGATGATGCGTTACCACATGGGCTGGGCTGATGAAGAGCTCAGGCCCATTACAGCTCCGGCCGGTAAAAGGCTTCGCCCTCTCCTTTGCCTCCTGAGCTGTGAAGCTGCCGGTGGGAACTGGGAGGAAGCAATTCCTGCCGCTGCTGCTCTGGAACTTGTCCACAATTTCTCCCTGGTTCACGACGACATCCAGGACCGTAGCCCATTCCGACGGCATCGCCCCACCGTCTGGAAACTATGGGGGGAAGCCCTAGCCATAAACGTGGGGGACGCTCTGCTCATCCTGGCCTGTCGTGCTATGGAGAAGGTGCCTAAGGAAAAGTTCCGGGAATGCTGTCAAATACTGATTGATGCCTGCCTCATGCTTACAGAAGGCCAGTTTTTGGATTTAACCTTTGAAAAGAAGGAGAGGGTAGTCCTCGAAGAATACATGGAAATGATAAGGCGGAAGACGGCGGCCCTCATAGCTGCTTCAGCCCAGATAGGAGCCACAATAGCCACTGATGAAAGGAGGATTGTGGAGCGTTTCAGGAGCTTTGGGGAAAATTTAGGCATGGCTTTTCAGGTCCAGGACGATATCCTGGGCCTATGGGGCGACGAGGCCGTGACAGGCAAGCCTGTTGCTGATGACCTGCGTCAGCGTAAGAAGACTCTGCCCATAATCTATGCCATGGAAAAAGACCCCCGTTTATTATCCCTAATGGCTCAGGTGAAGTGGGGTGAAGGGGAAGTTGCCGAAGCTTTAGAGATCATCAATCGATCGGGAGCTAAGGAGTTTGCCCAGGCTCAGGCTTTTAGCTTTTATGAAAAGGCCCTGGAAGAGCTGGCAGGTTTGGGGCAGGATTCTGAGGCGATGCAAGCTCTCAGAGACCTCGCTTCCTTCATGGTGGGGAGGGAATATTAGCGAGGCTTTGTTTACTAATAGCCGGGCGCTGACCAGGTGCCCAGCGCAGGTGGGAGGAAGGAGCGTGGCTTTACTTAAGGGTGGGGAAAAGCGGAAACGAAACTAAAGGATGTTACAGGCTGAGCTTTTCTTTCAGGACAAGAAAGCAAAACACGGGCAGGGCCAGCTGCCTTTTCCATCTCCAGGGCTGAACAATGAGCCTAAAAAGCCATTCAAATCCTGCCCGGCGTATTACCTTGGGAGCTCTGGGGACCACACCGGCTATAAAGTCAAAGGCTCCTCCGACCCCCATGGCAAAAGGGACGTTGAGAAATGGGAGGTTGCGTGCGAGCCATTTTTCCTGAGCCGGGGAGCCGTAAGCCACGAAGAGGGCATCGGGCGAGGCTTTTTTGATTAGTTCTAAAATAATCTCTTCCTCTGAAGGGGAAGGGGAACCTGGATAAACTCCTGCAACTTTAAATCCTGGGTATTTTTCGGCCAGAACTGATGCCGCTTTTTGAGCTACTCCCGGGCTTGCTCCCAGGAAAAAGGGCCTGTAACCCTTTTTAGAAGCCATAGCGGCGAACCTTTCCACTGTATCAACTCCTGTTACCCTTTCTTTTAGAGGAGTGCCCAGGACGCGGGAGGCCAGAATGATTCCTACTCCATCGGGTAATACCAGAGAGGCCGAAAGGATAATCTTTCGGAATTCCTGATCTCGGGAGGCCAGAACTGCCATTTCCGGGTTCAGAGTAACAACCAGACGGGGAGGAAAGCCCTCGAGGATGAAACCTTCCAGGGCCGTGAGGGCTTCTTCGGAAGTCAAATTATCCACGGGAAGGCCGGTTATATAAATCCTGTCTCTTTTCATTGGGAAACAAAAAATGGGCGGGGCAGGATTTGAACCTGCGAAGGCTGAGCCAGCGGATTTACAGTCCGCCCCCTTTGGCCACTCGGGAACCCGCCCATGAATCTATTTTTATTATACCGATGTGCACCCTTATTGTCAAACGCAGCTTGCCGGCGGGATAGAAGAAGACCAGACTTTGCCTCAACAAATGGCCCATTGCTTCTGAGCTGGCATAATATGGTGAAAAGGCGTATAATAGACTGTAGATTTATGGCCAGAGGGACGGGAAATGCGTTGTAGAAAATGCGGAGCGAAGATACCAAGGGGGGCTTCAGTATGCCCCATGTGCGGTTACTCCCGTGCCCCGCAGGTTGAATACGTCCGATGCCCTTCCTGCCAGCAGTTTGTGAGCGGCGCTCTCCAATTGTGCCCCCACTGCGGAGCTGAAGTCTGGAAGCCAGGAACCCGCTGGGGGATGATAGCCTTCAGCCTCTTAGCCGGATTTGTTTTAGGCCTTATCCTCTACGCTATCATTCCCCCCATTGTAGCCCATCGTATACGAAGCGATTTCCAGACCATTGCCCTTCAGCTTGTCCCACCAACTTTCACCCCTACCCCTTCGCCAACTTTCACCCCGACTCCCACCCCCGCCCCACCTCCAACCTCAACCCCGACGCCAACTTCAACTCCCACTTTAACCCCAAGTCCAACCCCAACTCAGACCCCCACGCCAGCACCCGGAGTGACACCAACGCCAACTTTCACCCCAATGCCCACTCCAACCCCCACAATTCCCTTCGCTTATCAAGCTCCAGAGCCTATTTTCCCATCTAATGGGGAATGGTTCCATGGCGGGAGCACCATCATAGACCTTAAATGGAAGCCTCCTGCGGAATTGCCTCCCAGGCACGTATACAGGCTCATAATACGATACCGCCAGGGTGGAAACCTTGTGGAAATTCCGATCCTCACAGAAAGGCCCAGTTACATAGTCCCTCAGAGCCTGCACGGCGCTGCTGATCAGCCAGACCGAACCTATGAGTGGCAGGTTCAGGTAATATATCTGACGGACCAGGGGAATATAATCCCTCTGAGTCCTTTCAGTGAGCCCAGAACTTTTCACTGGGATTGAGGAGGTAACCATTGGACAGAATACCAATCCAATGGAACAGGCTTTGGGATGCCTTCAGAAACATCGCCATTGTTTTCTCTTTCTTTTTCAACCTTATGACCTTGTGCGTTATCATCGTGCTCCTGGATTTACTGGTCTGGCAAAGTCCACAGATCCACCAGCAGGTAATTCGCCCGAAATTTCAGGAAGTTCAAAGAGACCTTGATGACTTGCTGAGCGCCCCTATAAACCTAACAGTCTCCATAAGCGAGACGATACCCGTAGAATTCACCCTACCCGTTCACACCCGCACGACAGTCACTACTCTGGGGCCTGTCCCCGTCAGTACCAGCGCAAATTTTGTTCTTCCAGGCGGAGGAGGATCCATAAGAGGTTCTGTGAGCCTGGTCTTGCCACCCGGGATGCGGCTGCCAGTGGAGCTTTACATAGAAGTTCCCGTAAGCCAGACGATTTCCATCCAAATGGAAGTTCCTGTTTCTGTCGAGCTTAAAGATACAGAACTTGGAGCCGTAATCCAGAGGATAACAGAGAACCTGAAGCCGTTCATCAGCCTTCTAATCCGATGAATTGGAGGAAAATAGCCAGAGCCAGAGCTGTTCTCAGGCGAGAAACAGGCTTTATCGTCAAGGATTGGGGAGGTAGAATATCCATCGCCCTCGTCTATCCCAATACCTACTATGTTGGCATGTCCAGCCTCGGTTTTCAGACCGTCTACCGTATACTTAACTCCGAGCCCGATGTGGTATGCGAGAGGGTCTTTGCTGATCCCCTCTTCATGGATGAAGAAGGCCCGATTTCTCTGGAGTCTCAGCGCCCCCTTGCGGACTTTTCAGTAATAGCTTTTTCCATTTCCTACGAGTTAGATTACTTTCACCTGGCTGAGGTTCTGGAACGCAGCCGCATACCTCTCTTCTCTGCAGAACGAGAAGAAGGGGATCCTCTGGTGATTGCGGGAGGGCCGGCCGTTTCCGCCAACCCTGAACCCCTATCTCAAATGGTGGATGCTTTCATTATCGGTGAAGGGGAAGAAGTTATCCCTGAAGTGATTGCTGTCTTAAGGGAAACCATCCATGCCCCTCGTAATACACTTCTGGAGGCTTTGCGAGGGATACAGGGCGTTTACGTTCCCTTAATTCACAACCCATCTGATCCTCCTGTGGTCAGACGGTGGGTGCAGGACCTTGACCTTTATCCGGTGCATTCAGTGGTGCTCACGGAAGAAACCGAGTTCGGTGACATGTATCTTGTGGAGATAGAAAGGGGGTGTGGAAGAGGCTGCAGGTTCTGTCTGGCAGGATACATTTACCTCCCCCCAAGAGAGCGCTCTGTGGAGTCAATCCTGGCCCAGGCGAAAGAGGGGGTTAAGTGGCGTGGAACCATTGGCCTTGTAGGGTTTGCGGTCTCCGATTATTCCAGAATGGACGAACTTCTGGACGGCCTTCGGGCTCTGGGAGCTGGCCTTTCCGCCTCTTCATTAAGGGCTGAATCTGTAAGTGAGAAGCTAATTGAAGCTCTGGCCCGAAGCTCCGCTACTATAACTCTGGCTCCCGAAGCTGGAAGCTTTGCCCTTCGCAGGATTATCGGTAAACCCATCCCTGAAAAGGAAATCCTCAGGGTGGCTGAGCTGGCCGCTAAGTACAGGATTCGCCGCCTCAAACTCTACTTTATGATAGGCCTCCCCCGGGAAAGCGAGGAAGATTTAAGGGCCATAAGTCTTCTAACAAGCGAGATCCTCAAAAGGTTTGAGGGCGAAGTGGTGGTGAACGTTTCACCTTTCGTTCCCAAGCCTCACACTCCTTTCCAACGGATTGCGATGGCCCCGGAAGAAGAGCTGGGAGAGCGCTTGAAGTTTCTGCGCCATCTCCTGCGCAGGCTCAAAGTTAAAATGCGGGCGGAAAGCCCGGCCTGGGCTACAGTTCAGGCCACTCTGAGCCGTGGGGATAAAAAGGTGGGGCTTGCTCTTGTGGAAATAGCCCGAATGAGAGAAAAGGCAACCCCTTCCCGCTGGGAGAAGGCTCTGGAAAAAGCAGGCACAGATAAAGGAAAATACCTTGGACCCTGGCCCCGAAAGGAGCCTCTCCCCTGGGAGAGGGTGATAGCTACAGGTTTTTACCCGATGTGTCAGCCGTGCCTTTCAGAAGATTTTGCAGGTGAGACTCAGGGTTAAGAGGAGCCGGGGCCAGGGCACGCATCTAACTTCTCCGCATAAAACGGGGTAGGATGGTAGCCCACTCCGGAAGGGGAACGCTGTCGCCAGGGCCAAGTTTATCCACAGGCTTTATCTCGCGCTGGCGAGCCCGGCCAGCAAATATCCCTATCTGGTTGCCCTCACGAGCCTGGCGCCGGTCTATAAGGGCCATGCCCACAAGGTAGCCCTCGGTATCAATGGCGCAGGAGGTTACTGCCCCTATGTAATCTCCCCGCGGATTAACGACCGGATCCCCTGGCTCCGGTTTGGGAACGCCCTTGCGGTTCATCCGGAAGCGGACTATCTCCCGTGTGCGTCTGGCTTCTTTTTCAATGATGGCCTTGCGCCCGATGAAGTAAGGCTTGTGGAATTTGACGTAGGGAGCGAAGCCTGCTTCTATGGGGTCTATGTTGAAGGGCCCTGCCAGTTCATGGCCGTAAAGGGGTAGCCCTGCCTCAGTTCGGGTTGAATCCCTGGCGCCAAGGCCGGCTGGCTTTATGCCGAAAGCTTTCCCTTTTTCCAGGAGGAGGTTCCAGAGGCGGGGTGCGTCGTCGGGGTGAACGAAGATCTCATAGCCCCATTCCTCACCGGTGTAGCCTGTGCGAGCTATGATAAGGTCCATTCCATCCAGAGTAATTTCGGCCAGCTCTGTGCGGCGGAGCCTCTTGAGGATCTCTCGCCCGTCGCGGTTGGCCAGGGACATGAGGATGTGAAGTGAGGCCGGCCCCTGGAGGGCCATGTCCACCCTCATATCTCTGCCGCAGGATGGGTCTTTGAGGTTGCGCAGGATAGCTTGCCCATCTACTTCTTTATCGGGGTGCTCTCTGTCCACGATTACCCGGCGGGAGTTAACGGCGTTGAGCCAGGCCCAATCCTTCTCTTCATTGACAGCGTTCACCACCATGATGTAGCGGTCCTTCCGTAAGCGGTAAATCATCACGTCGTCAATGACGTTGCCGTCAGGGTCCAGGAGGTAGGAGTAAAGAGATTGGCCATCCTCAAGCCAGCGGACATAGTTGGTGGTGACAAAGTCCAGGAAGCGCGTGGCGTGCTCTCCGGATATCTCAAAGACTCCCATGTGGGCTACGTCAAAGAGGCCAGCGGCTTCGCGGACGGCTTTGTGCTCTTCAAGGACGCTTGTATACCATACGGGCATTTCCCACCCGGCGAAGGGGATAAGCTTGGCCTTGAGTTTTCTGTGCTCTTCGTTAAGAGGCGTATGCTTGAGGGGTCCGGGCTTCTCCTCCCAGCGGAATTCTTCTTTCTGGACAGGGAGTCTTTCCTGGTGCAGGCGGTTTTCGCCCACGAAATAGGGTTTGGAAAGGGCAAAGAGGTCTTTGTGGTTGCTGCGGTAGAGGGCGAGGGCATCAGGTCTTTCGCCATCGTAAGAGGGCCAGTCGGCGGAAGCACGCCAGGACTTGTAAGCCTGAGGTGAAGCGGCTTTAAAGCCCTTCTGCTTCAGGGTCTCCCACAGGTCTCTGATGTTATCAGGGTGGGATATAAGCATCAAAAGTTCATAGCCGTTGCCGTAGTCCACCCTGGCAACCATGGTTTCGGCTCCATTCACCTGGCCGGACCAGAAGTGGTTGATGGGGAGTTCGGGGAGCCAGGGGAAGAGCTCGTAGAGTTTAGCGCTGGCTTCTTTCCCTGCGACCCCTATGGCCGTTTTCCTCCAAGGCTTTTCCATATCTTCCCACAGGTCTTCCACGACCACTGGCCCTTCAATTTTGGCCAAGATGTCATGGCGGTCAAAGATCACGTAGCCATCGGATAAAGCCCGGAACCAGTCTTTGACTTTTTCCGAATTTTCAGGGTTGGTTACCACCAGGTATTGCTGACGGCCACGGCTATCATCGGGGAAGCGGAGGACGGAGATATCGTCAAGAAGTTTGCCATCAGCATCCAATAGGAAGGAGCGGGCGAGCGTTCCTGGCTTGAGGTTCGCAAGGTTAGCGGTGTTCACCTGCTGGATGAAGGCCTCAGCTCTGGTCCCCCTCACCATTAAGAGGCCGAGGTTGGTCAGGTCAAATACGAAAGGTCCTTCACCTTCGGGTATAGCTCTGGTTTCCAGCATTGGGCTTCGGGCGGGCTCTCTTCCGGGCAGGAAACAGTAGTGGGGGTAACCTGTTCTGCAGGGTGGAGGACACACAGGGATGCGGTCTATGAGTTCATCCACCCGGCAGGCGGCCCTCTTCAGGATTTCAAGCTCTATCTTCCCTCTCGGCAGTTCATGGTCCCGGCCGTAATACCGGAAGGGTTTTATATTGACTAGGATTTCGGTCATTATATCGGCTATTTCGTCCATCTCCTCCGCATCAAGACCTCGTTGGGTGACCCAGGGGGTTCCCAGGCGTATTCCGCTGGCCAGAGGGGTCATGGTGTCGCCGGGGATTGTATTCTTGTTGACGACAATTCCGACAATATCCAGGAGCCGGGCAGCTATTTCTCCCTTTACCGGGTAGCCGGTATCGGTCCTTATGGGACGCAGGTCCAGGACCACCATATGGGTGTTGGTCCCGCCGTAAGCTACTTTTATCCCTCTTTTCTGGAAAGCTTCGGCCAGGGCTTTGGCGTTTTCAACGATCTTGTGCTGGATGCGTTTGAAAACTTCAGTCTGAGCAATCTTAAAAGCTACGGCGATGGCGGCGAACTTGTTGACGTGGGGGCCTCCCTGGATTCCTGGGAAAACGGCGGCGTCAATCCGCTGGGCCAGTTCCTCATCGGTGGAGATGATGACAGCTCCGCGAGGGCCACATATGGTTTTGTGGGTGGTAAAGGTTATCACATCGGCAATACCGATGGGGGAGGGGTGAGCACCAGCTACTACGAGGCCTGCGGTGTGGGCGATGTCGGCCATGAGGTAAGCTCCTACGGCATCGGCTATTTCCCGGAATTTCTCCCAATCGGGGGCCCAGGAGTAGGAAGTGTAGCCGGCAATTATGAGGCGGGGTCTATATTCCAGGGCCAGCTTCATTATCTGGTCGTAGTTTAGGCGTTCAGTGACGGGGTCCACACCGTAGGATACAACTTTGTAGCGGCGGCCGGAGATATTGAATTCGCTTCCGTGAGTCAAATGGCCACCCTGGAAGAGGTCCATGCCCATGATGGTATCGCCAGGGTTGAGGAGGGCATCGTAGACTGAAATGTTAGCGGCAGCGCCCGATAGGGGCTGGACGTTCACGAAGATGCGTTCTGGGGGAACCCTTTCGTTGGCGAAGGCCTGGGCCACCCTGCGCTGGGCCAGCGTCTCCACAAAGTGCACATATTCAACGCCCTTATAAAACCGCCTGTCACCGTAGCGCCGGTAATGAGTCAATTGATGGGCAAAATCCATCACCAGCTCAAATTCCTCCCTGGTCATCCTGAGGGGAGGATATCCTTCGGCGTAGATGTTATTGAAAACAGAACCAAGGGCTTTGAGGACGGGTTCCGGAGCTATGCTTTCGGAAGGGATCAGGATGATCTTGCGGGCCTGTTTTTCTTCCTCAAATTGGATAAGGCGGTCAATTTCGGGGTCAATGGCGGAGAGTTCTCCCTCAAGGATTTTGATATATTCCTGGGCAAGCTTTATGTCCATCTTTCACCTCCACACAGCCAGGGTTCGCTGGTCAGCGAGCCTGTGAGAGCGCAGTACATCTCCCCGTTCGTCTGGCCTGAGGGCAGTAGGGCCAGTATCAATCAGGCCAGGATAATTATAGCACGAAGGGTCGGACGTATCAAGGTAGTTTCAACTTGAAAGATTTTCTTTTACCCCACCGTCAGATATAATAGGTGTAGACCAAGAAAGGAGGGGAAACATGAAAATCGTAGTCTTGGGCGGCTGTGGCGATATGGGAAGCCACGTGGTTCACGACCTTCTCCAGACTTCCGATGCCGAAGTGGTAATTGCCGATTACCGGATAAAATTAGCCGAAGAAATGGCCTCCAAGCTTGGGGGAAAAGCCAGAGCGGCTTTCGTAGATGCCACCAGCCCTACCTCGCTCCGGAAAGTCCTTGAAGGTGCCGACGCAGCAGTGGGATGCATCGGCCCGTTCTACAAATTCGCCCTGCCCCTGGCTAAGGCTGCCCTGGAAGCGAAAGTTAACTATGTTGATATCTGCGATGACTACGGCCCTGTGGAAGAAATTCTGGCCATGGATGAGGCCGCTCGCCAAGCGGGGATAACGATAATCACGGGCCTCGGGTGGACTCCAGGCATAACTAACATCCTGGCCCGTCGCGCGTCCGAGCAACTTGACGAAGTGGATGAGATCCACATAGCCTGGGCTGGAAGTCCTTCCGATTCAAAGGGGCTGGCGGTTATAATGCACGTGTTTTACGTATCTACCGGCGAAGTCCCCACCTGGTCCGATGGCCGCCTCATCCGGGTAAAAGCTTCCTCGGGAAGGGAAACCGTTGAATTTCCACCCCCACTGGGTAAAGTGAAAGTTTTCCACTGCGGCCACCCCGAGCCCATAACTATCCCTCGCTACATAAAAGCCAGAAACGTGTCCTTAAAGGGTGCTCTGGTTCCCGAATGGAACAACAAACTCCTGAACATTTTCAGTGCCTTTGGGCTAATAAACACCCCCGCCAGAAGGGAAAGGATTGCCCGCCTGATCCATCCCATTGAAGGCCTTTTCCGGGCCGGAGGAATACCCTGCTCCGGAGCCAGAGTCACCGTCAAAGGCCGCAAAGACGGCCAGGCCAGAACTATAAGCTACGCTGTGGCCGACCGAATGGGACGTCTCACAGGCATACCGGCTTCCATAGGTGCTCAGTGGCTGGCCCGCGGACTAATCCAGCAAAAAGGCGCCTTCGCCCCGGAAGGCTGCATAGAACCGGAGCCATTCCTGGAGGAACTGGCGAAGAGAGGGATTAAAGTGGTGGAAATGTAAAAGCAAATGCTTGAGAAAGTTCGCTTTTTCGCAATTCAGCACGGACTCTTTTCTTTCGGAGAAAAAATAATCGTTGGGGTATCAGGAGGGCCCGATTCCCTCTGCCTTTTGCACGTCCTCAATCGCCTCAAGGGGGAGTGGGACATTAAACTCCATGCGGCTCACCTGAACCATATGATAAGGGGGGCTGCAGCCGATGAAGATGCCGCTTTTGTGGAAACCATAGCCAGAGAATGGGGTATCCCCTGCACAATAGAAACCAGAAATGTGCCGGCTTTGGCACAGGAAAAGGGGATGAGCCTGGAAGAAGCTGCCCGTTACGCCCGGTATGAGTTCCTGGCTGAGGTGGCCACAAGGGAGGGAGCCAGAACCATAGCCGTGGGCCACAACGCTGATGACCAGGTAGAAACCGTAGTAATGCACTGGGTGCGGGGCTCAGGATTGGCTGGCCTCAGAGGCATGCTTCCCCGTTCCCGCCTCGTAGTGGGGAGCAAAGAATACGACCTCTGGCTCATCCGCCCCTTATTAGAAGTAACCAGAGCGGAAATTGAAGCTTACTGTCGCGAAAACGGGCTTACCCCTCGCTTTGACCTTTCCAACCTGGATACTACCTACTTCCGCAACCGCCTTCGCCATGAGCTCATCCCTTACTTGGAAACCTTCAACCCACGTTTCCGGGAACTGGTGAGGCGCTCCGCCCAGCTTTTCGCCGACGATTACGACTTCCTTCGCCGCCAAGTGGAAGCTTCGTGGCGGGAAACAGTGGAACGAGAAGGGGAAGAGGGCATAGTTTTTTCCCTCCCCCTCTGGAAAAACCTCCACCCGGCAATGCAGAGGGGGACTCTCAGAGAAGCCATAAGGCGGATGCGCCGCGGGCTGAGGGATATCGGATGGGTTCATATAGAAAATGCGCGCAGAGCGATACTGGAAGGCAGAGCCGGGCTCAGGGTAACACTCCCTCACGGATTGGTCCTCACCACTGGCTACGGAAAATTTTTCATCGGAGAAGAAGGCTTCACCCCTCAGGAAGACCTTCCTCTTCTCCCGCCTTCTCTCGCAGGAGGCTCGGAAGAAATCCCTTTGAAAATCCCAGACCAAACCCACATCCCCCAAACCGACTGGATAGTTAAAACCTACGTTCTCCCTTTATCCGAACTTCCTGCTGGTTGGGAGAAAAACCCCGACCCCTGGCGTGCTTTTCTGGACCGGTGGAAAATTTCGGGTTCCATCAAACTGAGATCTCGCCGTCCTGGAGATCGTTTCCGGCCGATGGGCCTCAGAGGTGGCAGCAAGAGCCTCCATGAGTTCATGATTGACGAAAAAATCCCCCAATATCTGCGGGATAGGTGGCCTCTGCTGGCAGACGAAGAAAAAATCCTGTGGGTAGTAGGCCACCACATATCCGAAGAAGCAGCCATCACTTCTCAAACAAAAGAAGTTCTAGTGGTGCAGATTTCCAGAGATTCTGATTGAGGGGGTAATCTCTTTGGGCCGACTTTCAACCCCCATTTTCAACCGCACAAAAGAGACAAAACTAACCGAAAAGGCCAGGATATGCCGCAGTTTTTGGGAAAAGGGTCTGGGGTTCATGTTCCGCTGCTCTATTGAGCCTGATGAAATCCTCCTTTTCGTGATGGGGAAAGAAACCCGGCTTGGGTCCGGGGTCCACATGCTATTTGTCTTCACCCCATTGGCGGTGATATGGCTTAACCGGGAGAGGAGAGTAGTGGATAAAACCTTTGCCAGGCCCTTCGTCCCTTGGTATTTTCCTTCCTGCCCCGCCGTTTACCTTCTGGAGGGCCCTGTGGAACTGCTGAGCAAAGTGGAAGTGGGGGATGAGCTGGCTTTTGAAATCCCTTAGCCTTCTTGTAGCCATAGCGGTAAGCTTTGGCGCTGGCCCTGCGCTTTCAGTTGAAGTTATTCCGCTTCCCCTTGTGCCCGGGGAAACAGCCCTTGTAACGGTGAAAACGCACCTGCCTGGTCCTCCTGAGGGGGAATTTGCGGGGCAATCCTTAAAGTTTGTGCGGGATGGGGGAAATTGGGTGGCTTTTGTGGGAGTGCATGTTTTGACCAGTCCTGGGAAACATTTTCTTCGGGTGTGCTTGCCCTCAGGGCTGTGCCAGACCAGCGAATTACCTGTGGTCCAAAAGGTTTATCCGGTGGAGAGAATTCGCTTTCCGGCGGAAAAACTGGCCCTTATCAGGCCCGAAATAGTTAAAGAGGAGAGGGAAATAGTTTCCCGGGCATACTCCAAATTTTCTAGAAAACCATTGTGGTTTTTCCCTTTTTCCCCGCCTCTTAAAGGGGAACTGCAGATAACCTCCCATTTTGGCACCTTGAGAGCTTATGGTTCTTCACCTCCTTCAGATTTCCACGCTGGGGTTGATTTCAGAGCTGAAGAGGGGACACTGGTCTACGCCCCGGCGCCCGGGAGGGCAGTCCTGGCCAGGGAACTTATTTTAAGGGGCAGGATGGTCATACTGGACCATGGGGCTGGGGTGATGAGTGGCTTTTTGCACCTTTCGGAGATAGCTATAAGGGAGGGGCAGGAAGTGAGGAGGGGTGAAATAATAGGGAAAGTGGGGAACACTGGTCTCTCCACAGCCCCACACCTTCACTGGGAAGTGCGGGTGAATGGCGTAGCGGTGAACCCCCTCACATGGTTTAGAGAAAGCTTCAGGCCGACCTGTTCTCCTTCAATTCTAAACAAAGCCTTATACCGGCGGGCTTTTTTGCATTAACCCTGGGGCTCTGCAAATCACACCTTGCGCCCCAACTCCACCTCTGTAAACTCCCAGCCCTATATCAGGGTATAGTGCAATCGCGGCTCTTCCCCTTCCGCTCAATCCCACTATGGTGCGAT